>NZ_LZGO01000047.1:0-108141 GCF_001690235.1 Gilliamella sp. wkB292 | reverse complement strand
TATACATATTTATATTCAGATGAATATAAATTTATTACGAAAAAATATAATTTATGATTGTATTAATATTAAACTACTGATCCTAGCCAAAATATTAGACAGTGCCCACCTCTATCACTTTATTTTTTTGATAAAATTGGTCATATGATACTCAACTAACCATAGTATTTTTCTATATCATAAAGACGATATCAATAAGATCTGCACGATATCGTAACCTTGATAGAGCCGAGCATTGAGTTCTATAAATATATATTATCTACTTTTTTTCAGCCTTAACATACTTATTTTTTAATTTTCTAATTCTTGACGAATTAGTTTTGTCATTGATGATTTTCCAACACTAAAAAATCTTTATACACCCAATAAATGGTGTTCTAGATTTTTTATCCACATAAACTTTGTCGTATTTCTATTTGTGAGCTGTTTAATGGCTAATAGGCTTATTTTACGAGTTACTTTCTTTGGCTGTTTCTAAACAATACTGTTGTAATTTTAACTTGCTAACAAACACATAATGATAAGAAAATTAAGATGTTGATTCTTTCATCATACACATCATGAATTTGTGAAATAGCAATGATTGTAACGAGCCTCATTTAAATAAACAAGACACTTAAAGCGCTTGTTAGCAAAGTTATAGATAATCATACAATCTAGACTAACTCTAAAACATATCCGTAGCTGTTGTTTATGTGCTTCATATTTGATTTGTTTATCAAGTAGTAAAAATAATTTATCTGACATATCTTGTTCCCTTATTTGTCGACTTAAATAAAAGATGAAAATGAAAAGGGATATGTTCATTCTTATTAAATTCCATAACAACAGCATACCCTACAATACCAAGTTTAAATTGCAGAACTTGATAAAGGAGAAGTACATTATTTCTTTTTGGTTGCATCGATATCAGTATTGAACTCATCATCTCATTTAGCATAATGAAAATCAGCTCGAATCGGTAATATTTTTGCGTATTTAGTTTGTGGCTTATTTAGGTATATAATTTGTTTTTGATTAAGTTGAGTATTAATGGTAAATTTTATATTTTACATGTAGTTGCCTTTATTAACTTAGAGTCATTTGAGAAGAAACGAAATTATTTTTAATCTTACTTGTAGTATCTCAAAAATATTCGATAAAAATTAACATTTGACTTTAAAAAATAGTGAAACGTTAACTTAAAAAACCCACTCTCATTAAATTATCAATCCATCAGAATATGAATGGGTAAAGATGATTACTTCATAATTATCTTATGAACAAATAACAAGCATAATGTAATAAATATAAAAAAAAATAATAACGTAATAAGGTATTCATTGAAAGCATCAGTACAAGTAACGAACGCATAACCACTTGGTAAGCAATTCTTTATAACCCTTGCAAATAAAGGCTTTAAATCCAGTTTAATGATACACTCCATTATCAAACAGCTTGTACCCTATTTTGTTTCCGATTTTATACTTGATTTGGATTGATTTTAGTTAAACTTGGTTGAGTTATAAAATAAGGTAAAAACTTTAGACACAAAAAAACCAGCTTTCGCTGGTGTTCTTTTTTGGAATTGGTGCCCGGACGCGGAATCGAACCACGGACACGGGGATTTTCAATCCCCTGCTCTACCGACTGAGCTATCCGGGCAACAATGGATGCACATTAAACACGATCTGAGATTATCCGTCAATCCCTTTTGTAAGATATTTTAAAAAAAATAGATTGTTTGGTTGAAAAATAACTAATCATCTATATATCTAGATCTAATTTTAATAATATAACGTCACTTTTTAAGGAATTGTTATATGCGATATCTAGGCTTTATTGTTTTTTTTATTTATCTCTATTTTGAAATTAGTACATTTATGATGGTGGCTAACGCTATTGGCGTTTTTCTTGCCTTAATTTGTATTATTGCAACATCTATTATTGGTTTTTCATTAGTTAAAACACAAGGTTTAAAAAACCTGCGCGAAATGCAACAAAAAATAGCAGAAAATCAGAGTCCTAAAAATGAAATTATTAAAAGTGTTGCTTTATTGTTTGCTGGTTTTCTATTACTTATCCCTGGTTTTTTGACCGATATTTTAGGCGCTATTTTATTAATTCCTTATGTGCAAGAATCGATTGTTAATTTCATTGTGAGAAAACTACCAAAAAAATCAATATTTTCATCATACCAACGCACTGATAAAAATGCTGATATTATTGAGGGAGAGTTCATCCGTAAAGATGATGAAGAATTAATCAATTGAAAAATATTTTAATATTATTCTCTTGAAGAATTTAAAACAAACCCCATGTAATATTCACTATATTATATAGATCATAATTTGATGATTTATTGTTAATAATTATTTAATTTAAATTAGTGCTAGGAGATAACTAATGAAAATTCGTCCATTGCATGATCGTGTGATCATTAAACGCAAAGAAGTAGAATCAAAATCAGCTGGCGGTATTGTTTTAACAGGTTCAGCTGCGGGTAAATCAACACGTGGTGAAGTTTTAGCTGTTGGTAATGGTCGCATTTTAGAAAATGGTCAAGTTCAACCATTAGACGTTAAAGTTGGCGATATCGTTATTTTCAATGAAGGATATGGCGTTAAAACAGAAAAAATTGATAACGAAGAAGTGCTTATCTTATCTGAAAGCGATATTTTAGCCATTGTTCAAGCGTAATTGGCAAATAATTTAATTTATAGACAGAATTCAGGAGAAATACAAAATGGCAGCTAAAGATGTAAAATTTGGTAATGACGCTCGCGTTAAAATGCTTAAAGGCGTTAATGTACTAGCTGATGCAGTTAAAGTCACTTTAGGTCCAAAAGGACGTAACGTAGTATTAGATAAATCATTTGGTGCACCAACTATTACTAAAGATGGTGTGTCAGTTGCCCGTGAAATCGAATTAGAAGATAAATTCGAAAACATGGGTGCACAAATGGTTAAAGAAGTAGCTTCAAAAGCAAATGATGCTGCTGGTGACGGTACAACTACCGCAACAGTACTTGCTCAAGCGATTGTTAATGAAGGTTTAAAAGCGGTTGCGGCTGGCATGAACCCAATGGATTTAAAACGTGGTATCGATAAAGCTGTAGTTGCAGCAGTTGAAGAGCTTAAAAAATTATCTTCACCATGTGCAGACTCTAAAGCGATTGCACAAGTAGGTACTATTTCAGCAAACTCTGATGAAACTGTGGGTACTTTAATTGCACAAGCAATGGAAAAAGTGGGTAAAGAAGGTGTTATCACTGTTGAAGACGGCACAGGTTTACAAGACGAACTTGATGTTGTTGAAGGTATGCAATTTGACCGTGGTTATTTATCACCATATTTCATCAATAAACCAGAAACAGCAACGGTTGAATTAGACAGCCCATATATTTTATTAGCTGATAAAAAAATCTCTAACATTCGTGAATTATTACCAGTATTAGAAGCAGTTGCTAAAGCAGGTAAATCACTATTAATCATTGCTGAAGATGTTGAAGGCGAAGCATTAGCAACATTAGTTGTGAACACTATGCGTGGTATTGTTAAAGTTGCCGCAGTTAAAGCACCTGGCTTTGGTGACCGTCGTAAAGCAATGTTACAAGACATCGCGATTTTAACAGCTGGTACTGTAATTTCAGAAGAAATTGGTTTAGAGCTTGAAAAAGCAACTTTAGAAGATCTAGGTCAAGCTAAACGTGTTGTTATCAATAAAGACAATACCACTATCATCGATGGTGTTGGTGAAGAGTCTTTAATCACTGCGCGCGTTGAACAAATCCGTAAACAAATCGAAGAATCAACTTCTGATTACGATAAAGAAAAACTTCAAGAACGTGTAGCTAAACTTGCTGGCGGTGTTGCAGTCATTAAAGTTGGTGCAGCAACTGAAGTTGAAATGAAAGAGAAAAAAGCACGTGTTGAAGATGCATTACATGCAACTCGTGCAGCGGTTGAAGAAGGTGTTGTTGCTGGTGGTGGTGTTGCGTTAGTTCGTGCTGCATCTGCAATTTTAGACCTTAAAGGTGCAAACGAAGATCAAAACGTTGGTATTAAAGTAGCTTTACGTGCGATGGAAGCACCATTACGTCAAATCGTAACTAACTGTGGTGAAGAAGCATCAGTTGTTGTTAACGCAGTTAAAGGTGGCAAAGGTAACTATGGTTACAATGCTTCAACTGAAGAGTACGGCGATATGATCGCAATGGGTATCTTAGATCCAACTAAAGTAACGCGTAGCGCATTACAATATGCTGCATCTGTTGCGGGTCTTATGATCACAACTGAATGTATGGTTACTGATTTACCTAAAGATGATAAAGCTGATTTAGGTGCTGCTGGTGGTATGGGCGGCATGGGTGGAATGGGCGGAATGATGTAATTCATCCTATCGTTACAACCCAAAACCTGTTAAAAAACCACCCTTTTATTGGGTGGTTTTTTATTTATTTTCCTTCTATCAAATACTCATTAACTTCACAACTTAATCACATAATCAACACCGTAAATATCAAATAAAAGTCCATTTACACTAATTGTTGTTTAAAATAGCAAAACATCTAATTTTTATTTATGACTTTTAGTTACGCTTTTTTAGAAATGAACCAAGTATGTTGTTTTTTTCTTGTCAAAATGAAATGTAAAATAGATAATAACATGATGAAAAAATAAGGTTTATTTTTTCTATAAAAATAAATTAATTATACCAAACTTTATTACTTTATATGAAATAGGATATAAAGTTAATAAGTAATAAGTGAATATAAAAAGGAATAGAACAATGAGTGTATCGTCCAGTAAAAAAGCTGCAACAGTTCAACAAAATGATTATTCAGCAAGACAACGACAAAAATCTACCCGAACAGAATCCCCTCAAGCTAACATTCAAAATAATACTTTTTTCAAAGTTATTTTTTCTGATAATCTTTCTCTTGAACAAAAAGTTCAAGAAGTTACACAAATTTTAGAATTTACCGATAATAAAGAAATAGATCGTGAAAAAGTAGAAGAGTTTGATAAGTTCAAAGAATATCTACAATCAATCTCTGAAGAGATGTCTAAGCAACGTATCGAAATGACTGATACCGAAGTGTTCGCTGAATTGCAACGAGTCTATGCTGATTTTAATAATGACCTTAATGATTTTATTGATAAAATCAAACCGCTTACCGAAATCACTGATGCACTTTATAACCTACGCCAAAATGGTGAAACGCGTAACGCTCTAGCGCAAATAAAAGCAGATCAAGAATGGGATGATGAGAAGCAAGCCGAAAAAAAACAAATACAAGATGAAATCACAAATAACGATACACTAATAGCTAAACTAAAAGAAGAAATTCATACATTAGAGCAAGATAGAATATTCTTTGGCCTTGGAAAAATTAAAGCAGCCTCAAAAGCAAAAATAGCATCTAATCAAGAAAAAATAGCGCAATTAGAACAAGATATACAAAATAAAAATACACAATTAGCAAATCTTGAAGAAGAAATTAAACTTCGCCATGCGCAACGTAGTGAATCACTTGATGTTGAGAAATTAAAAGAGCTACTGAATTTAACATCAGATGAACACACATTACGGCAAGCTGATATGGTTGAATCTGCCTTAAAATTCGTTAACCAAGGTAAAGAGCGTTTTGGTGCTATTCGTGGTCATCTTGAAAAGATGGTTAAACAAATCGAAGGGCTTAGCGACAATAATGGTAACATGATCCAAATTTATGCCATTATGAACGAAGCGACCAAACAAGTTGAAAAAGTCCATCGTGAACGCCGACAAGAACTCGAAAATAAAGATGTTGGTGACAATTTGTTAGAGTCAATGAAACTGGAAGAAACTCGACGTAATTTAGATGAACATATCGATACCGTATCAACTGCAACTGTCGATACGATGCAAACCTACGGCGAATTAACAACCGAAGCAATTAAAATACGTAACATGCAAGCTGCAACTAAAAAACAAGTAGAAAGTGCAAGAGCAATGCATTCACGCGGTATTGCATCAGTCGCTTCACAACTTAGCGTTGTGGTAACAGCGGTTAACTCAGCAGCGATTAATGAAGCGCAATCCATGGCAGGAAATACTTTAGCTGAAATGGCGAGAGTAACTAACGATATTGCTAAGAACGAAGCAATACGAATTGCAACGGGTCGTGACGAAATCAATAACGATTTAGAAGCTATGCTACAAAACTTAGCTGAATTTGGCGATACTCAACGTGAAGCAACAGAAATCACCCGTTCTGCCCTTGAAACAATGCGCGCTAATTTAGAAGAAATCGAAAAAATGTCCAAAGATGTTCAAGGTGATACTCGTGAATTTATTGCAGTAACTGGCGATGTTTTATCTGAAAAGAGTGAAGCCAAAAAAGAAACTAAAAATACTACGTCCCCTTTTAAACTATAACTGACGAAGGAATGCACAATGTACCTAGTTAGAGGGCGTGAATATTTAGCGCAACATCCCAATTTTTCATTAGTGGGAAGAGAGCATGATTTAGAAAGAATATCATCAATTCTGATCCGACAATCATCAAACTCACTTTTACTAACAGGACCAGCTGGTGTAGGCGTTTCGGCGCTTACCCTTGGTTTACAAGCAGCTAAAAATAGTCCTGACACACCATTTGACTTAATTGTTAAAAAACTATTTTGGTTAAATAGTGATGCACTGTTTTCCAGTGGTGATAGCACTAAAATTAATAACGAATTTCAAAATATTTTAAAAAAATTACTGCAAACACCTGAATCGGTTTTAATTATTACTGATACAGCTAATTTTTTAGAAGCGGCACACAATACCGGTAATGCTCATTTTATTAATGCATTAAATAATGCTGATAAATCGGGTAATTTTCAAGTAATTCTAGAAGTTCGTGATGATAAACTTAGTAGTGTGCTAAAAGCTAGTACTAAAATGCCTGAGCTCTACACGCTTTATGATGTAAAAGAGCCAACAGGAAGTGATTTAAAAGCAATTGTTACAGTTGTTGCAAAAGAGCTGTCTGAACATCATCAAATCGAAGTTGACGATAATGCTATTGACGAAGCAATACACTTAACAAGCAAATATCGTGATAGTTTGGGTTTAGGTGGAGCACAGCCTCAACGCGCAATATCCTTGCTTGATCGCGCACTAGCAAGCTACCGCCAATTGACGCATAAACAGCATCCTAAAATTGCTGAATTAATGGCTAAAATTGCGAAAAGTACTGATGAAATAGAACGTCAATCTTTGCAACAGCAATTAAATCAATGGCAACAAGATTGGCAAGATTTGAAATCAGAAATCAGCAAAACATATCAATATCAACGTGATGCTGAAACATTACGCTTCCAGCTACAAGACGAAATCACCCAAATTCAGGAGCAAGAAGAGGAAAACAAAATTTCTGATTCTGCGGCCATAAAAACCTTTGCTCAATTGACAGCAGGTGGATTTGACTCGCCAGCTGTCACCAAATTAAAAGAAAAAATTCGACAAATTGATGCCGAAATTGCACAAAATAATGAGCAACATAAAAAACTAGTAATGCTTGCCAATAAAGATCTACGACTAAATCGACAAGAAGTAATCACTGAATTTAGTAAAATTTCGGGAATATCAGCCAATAAACTCGATGAAAACGAAGTTGAAAATTTAATTAATTTAGAAGCGCATTTATTGTCACGTATTTTTGGTCAGGATGAAATCGTCAAACATGTAGCTAATTCGGTTAAAGTTGCTAAAGTCGATGCACTAGAAGAGTCTGGACCAGCAATGTCTTACCTCTTTTTAGGACCATCCGGTGTAGGCAAAACAGAAATGGCAAAAGCTTTAGCGCAATACGTATATGGTGACGAAAAATCATTAGTGCGATTTGATATGTCAGAATATATGGAAAAACATGCAGTTGCTAAATTAATTGGTGCACCGCCTGGATATGAAGGGTTTGAAGCTGGTGGTATTTTGACTAATTCAGTTAGGGCTAAACCGGTTGGTATCTACCTATTTGATGAAATCGAAAAAGCACATCCTGATGTATTTAATATTTTCTTGCAGATCTTATCAGACGGACGTTTAACCGATAATATCGGTCGTACGGTCGATTTTTCTGACATAATGATTATTATGACATCAAATATTGGTCAGCCTTATTATCTTGATCCTAATCTATCTGATGAGGCAGCACGCGAACTAGCAACAAATGAGCTAAATAATACCTATCGTTCAGAATTACTGAATCGTTTTAATGGTAGGGAAAATATTGTTCACTTTAAACGACTACCAATGGAAGTTATTGAGAAGATTATCCGTCGTGAAATTGATAAACTCAATCAAGCTTATCAACCTCGAAACCTAACTATAGAAGTACAAGACGCTTGTCTTAGTGCATTTTGTCATGATCATTATGATATTATTCGTGGTGCAAGAGGTTTACCTGGTTATATTAAAGCCAATATTCGACCGTTTATCGTCAATCACATATTACAAAATCCACTTGATCAAGGCACGTTTAAAATAGTGTATAACCAACAAACGCATAGTTTTGATATGGAATTTTGTAAAAATTAAAAACGCTTCACTTCGTTTTTAGCGAAGTGAAATTTACTACAATAAATTGAAGCTAACAGGTAATGTTCCTTTAGCTTCAATTATACAACCCTTCTTAAATTCAAAACTTTTTAGCGTAGCCACGTAAATTATCAGAAAATTACCCAATAGCAGCGGTAAATAAATTAACCGTTGTAATTTTTTATCATAGTTATATTACGTAAAGTAAACCATCACCCAAAATGGTTTACTAACATAATTTAATTAAACTTACGCAACAAGCTTAGGGTATAAACTTCCACTTTGTACAAGCACGATATCATTATCAATATTTATTTTTTCGCAACAGAAAATAGATAATTAGCCACCTTAGTATCACCATTTTTTTGGTATAATTGAGCCGTTTTAATGACACTTTCTTGTCGAGATGCATCGTAATTAAAAAGTTGCTTAAACATTAAATCAGCAGTTTTCTGATCACCGTTCTGAATCGCACAATAACCATATTGTTCATACGCATCGGCTTTCCAACGGTGGCGATCTAAATCAATACTTTGTTGAAATTGTTGTTTTGCTTCTTGATAACGATTTCTACCACATAAAAAAGAACCATAATGAACATGATACAGTCCATTACCGGGTTGCATTAAGGTGATACGTTTGTAAATCATTTCAGCTTCATTATATTCACCAACATGCTGATCAAACATTGCCATTGCTAGCATAACTTGAGGGTTATTGGGTGAATATTGTGCAGCCAATTTCAAGTTATAATGTGCAGCTTTGATATTTTCTGGTGACTCATCAGCCTTAGCCAAATAAGCCAAACCTAATCGCGTTCTAGATAATGCGGCGGTTTGAGGATCAAATTCTTCATGGCCTTTAACTTGGCAACCTGTTAAAGCAATCATGGATACACAGCTGAAGATGACTAACCATATTTTCATTAACTTTTCCCTTTTCCGTTGTCTATTTTTATGCGGTTTGCTGAACCAAGTTTTGCTTTTTATACAGTGTTCTTTTAGTCCTGTCGACAACTTCACCGGCTAACTGACCACATGCGGCATCTATATCATCGCCGCGGGTTTTACGTACAATAACCGTAAATCCATAACCCATCAATGTTTTCATAAAACGGTCTATACGTGTATTTGAGCAACGTGAATAAGGAGCACCAGGGAACGGATTCCATGGAATTAAATTAATTTTACTTGGTACATTTTTTAAGAATTGAGCTAATTCATGAGCATGTTCTACGCCGTCATTAATCTGATTTAGTAACACATACTCAATTGTTACCTTGCCATGATTGGCATTTGAAGTAGACAAATAACGTAAAATTGAATCGCGTAACATCGCCATATTATACTTTTGGTTAATTGGCATAATTTCACTACGAATCGTATCATTTGGAGCATGAAGTGAAATCGCTAACGCAACATCAATCATTCCAGCCAATTTATCTAAAGCAGGAACAACACCCGAAGTTGAAAGCGTAACACGTCTTTTTGATAAACCGTAACCAAAATCATCTAACATGATTTCCATTGCCGGCGCAACGTTAGATAAGTTGAGTAAAGGTTCCCCCATTCCCATCATAACAACATTTGTGATAGGTCTATCGGCTAATTTTCCTGTCACACCAATGGCATTTGATGCACGCCAAACTTGGCCGATTATTTCAGAAACGGTTAAATTACGATTAAAACCTTGCTGAGCGGTTGAACAGAATTTACACTCCAAAGCACATCCTACTTGTGAGGACACACACAAAGTTGCGCGATCGCGCTCAGGAATATACACCGACTCAATCATCTGATTATTGCCGACATCCAATGCCCATTTAATGGTACCATCAGATGAACGTTGTTCCATCGCTATTATTGGGGCTTTAATTTCGGCTAACGTTTTTAATTGTTCACGTAATTTTTTATTAATGTCAGTCATTTGATCAAAGTCATCTATTCCAAAATGATAGATCCACTTCATCACTTGATCTGCTCTAAAAGGTTTTTCACCTAATGATATAAAAAACTCTCTCAATTGCTGGCGGGTAAAATTGAGTAGATTAATTTTTTCATTGGTTGCTGGAGTAGTTTGTGTTATTTTTGCTGCATCTGTACAATTTACAGACATGTTGGGTGTTGATGATGTTAACATAAGGCCTCGTTTTTACACATTATGGCTATTTAAATTTTTAGGGAAAGGATTATACTGGTTTTCACTTTATCTGGCTAATAAATATTAGTGATTTATAAATGAAAATGAATTCAACAATTTTAAAAAAAACGTTAACGATTACGCACACAATAACTTTACTTTTATGTTCAACATTCGCTATGGCACAACCAATTTCATTAGATAAATTAACAGGTCAATTTGACGAAAAGAAAGATAACAATTTTATTGCGTTAGATTCAACAATTTTACCTGTTAATAAAAAAGGCATGTATCTGCAAAAAGAACCTGCCCAGCAGTTAATTAAAGCTTATAACGACTTTAAAAAGTCTTATCCAGATATACCGTTTATAGTTGTGAGTGCAACTCGTAATTACACGTATCAAAATGGCATTTGGCAACGTAAATGGGATGACTTGTTACCAAAACTTCATGAACCCCAAAAAATTGCTGAGCAAATTTTAAAACTATCATCTATGCCAGGTACCTCAAGACATCATTGGGGAACAGATATTGACATTACCAGTGTTTCATCAAGTTATTTTAGAAATGATAAAAAAGGCATCATACTTTACCAATGGCTACAAAAAAATTTACCTAAATATGGTTTTTGCCAGCCATTCAATGAAGGTCGTAAAGGAGGATATTTGCCAGAAGAGTGGCACTGGTCATACAAACCTATTTCCAGCCAATATATCGCGCAATATAAAGCTATATTAGACAGTGAGCCTGATAAAATTATACAAAGACTCAATTTTACTGGTCACGACAAAATTACACTTGAAAGTTTAGTCAAACAATATGTATTAACAGTTAATTCTGAGTGTTATTAATAATACATTAGTGGTTACGCCAATAAGGAAGTTTGATAGTGACCACTAATCCCCCACCATCACGATTATTTGCTTGAATAGTACCGTTATGCATAATGACGGTCTTTCTTGCAATTGCCAGACCTAAACCATAACCTTTACCTAATTGTGCTGACTGGATACGAACAAACGGTTCAAAAATACTCGATAATTTATTTGAATCAACACCTGGACCACGATCTTTGACTTCAATTTGCAAATATTTACCCACTTCTTTTAACGATACTTCGACAGCTTGCCCAGCTTTAGAAAAACGAATTGCATTACGAATAATATTTTCAACTGCTCGGCGAATTTGTTCCGAATTACCTTTAATAATAGAATGCGTTATGGATGCTAAATTAAAATGTACATCAATTAATTGATGATTGGCTTCATAATTAGCATCACTAATCACCACACTAATTAAATCTTTTAAATCAAAATATTCATCAGTACGATTATTCATTTCGGCGCGTGAATAATTTAAAATTTCACCAATTAACTGATCTAATCGTTCTGACTCTAATTCAATTCTCGCTAAAGCAGTATCAATATTTTGTTTATTTTGTTGGGCAAGCCCAATGGCTAACTGTAAACGCGCAAGCGGCGTACGCAACTCATGTGACACATCATGTAAAAGTGCTTGACGATCTGAAATTAAAATATTTAATTGTTCAACCATCATATCAAAATCTTTACCCAACTCACTGAGTTCATCACGTCTAGGCTTTAATTTTTTAAATAACCTGACAGAAAGATCACCTTGTGATACACGAAAAAAGCCTTGTCGCAATAACCGCATTGGCCTAGTTAAGTTCCATGCTAAAAATAGACTAAAAGCTAAACCAACAAATCCCCCCATTAACATAATTGGCAACGGCATACTAAAAAATACCTTTTTGCTACGATCATCTTTATCTTCTTTGAACGAAACAGCATATAAAGTACCATCAGGCGCAATAGCTGTTCGTTGATAAATATAAGTTGGTGACTCTAATTCATCAGTCAATATATTAACTTGATCATTTTGAGGGGAAATTAATTTTATTGATAACAACGCCCGTTCACGTTCAGGTAAATGCGCAATAAAATTAAGTGTTTCATCTTCACCCGCGACATGTAACAATTGCGCAATCATATCGACTTTGGTCGGCATATGATTAAGAAAACGTTGATTTCTATTTTCTACATAAAAGGAGAAAGCTATCCAGGTTAACTGAAAGGTAAGATAAAAAATCACACAAAATATAATCAGTATTTTCCAAAATAATCGACGATTCATACCAAAGCCTACTCTATCGTTAACGGATACGGTAACCTACTGCTCGAATGGTTTCAATTGTCACATCGTTTTGTGCTACTTGAGACAGTTTTTGACGAATATTACTAATATGGACATCAACGCTACGATCATAAAGCTCTCTAGCTCGACCTAATCCTATTTCAGATAGCTCTTCTTTAGTCACAACCCGTTCACTATGTTTGACTAATAAAACTAATAAATTGAATTCAGTTGATGTCAAATCAATAACTTGCCCATTCCAAGTACAAAGACGCTGCGGTAAATCAAGCGTTAAACCATTAAAATGGTATTTTTTGTCATCGACCATTTCAACTGAACGTTCATCAAACCGACGTAAAACAGCTCGCAACCTAGCTAATAATTCTCGTGGATAACAAGGTTTAGGAATATAGTCATCAGCACCAAGCTCTAAGCCTAACACCCGATCAATATTATCGCCTTTAGCTGTTAACATAATAACGGGCATATTACATTGCTGACGTATGCTTTTTAATACATCAATACCATTAATATCAGGTAACATAACATCTAAAATTGCGGCACGATACTTACCCGATAATGCTTCATCAATACCATCTTTACCCAAATAAACACTTTTAATATTAAAACCTTCATTGGTCAAATATTCACTTAGCATTTGTGATAATTCAATATCATCATCAATTAATAAAATATTTATCATAATCGCCATTATTATCTAAATTTTAGGTCTTTACATTATTGCAATAATTAAAAAAAAGTCAGGTAGTTTTACTAAAATATTACATATTTTGAACTATTCCTGATTATTTAATTTACTAACCAACCATATAAAAAATTTAAGATAAATATTATTGCTTATTATATTTTTTGAAAGAATTTGAATAGTATTTATCAGTTAAATTACTTACCATATTATTTAAGTCAAAATTGTCAGATTGGTTATTAATATCAAACAGCAAATAATTAAGCCTTATACTGTTTACGCTGCAATCACATCGTTCAATTTTCAATAAATATTAAATAAAATAGTATGCTATCAAGAAGGTAACATTTCACCATCAACATTACCATTAAAATATGGAGATAAACAATGAAACAACAAGTAATGTGGCAAGAATTAATTAAATTGGTGAAACATGAAGTATTACCCGCGCTTGGTTGTACTGAACCGATATCATTAGCATTTGCCGCTGCTGTTGCGGCTCAATATCTAAACAAAAATAATATTGAAAAAATTGATGCTTATGTTTCACCAAATTTAATGAAAAACGGTATGGGCGTGACTGTGCCTGGCACTGGCATGGTTGGATTACCTATTGCCGCAGCAATTGGCGCGATAGGTGGCGATGCAAAGGCTGGACTTGAAGTATTAAAAAATATAACACCAGAGCAAATCACCTTAGCTAAAAAAATGTTAGTAGATAACAAAGTGAATGTGAAAATAGCCAACAATAATCAAGCCATCTACTGTGAAGTCAATATTTATACAGAACACGATCATGTTAAAGTATGCATCGAAAATTCACATACCAATGTTATTTTGATTGAAAAAAACAGTAGCGTTATTTTTAAACAAAATAACATTGCTACAAATCAATTAAACAATAACGATATCATCAAACAGGTATCGGTAAGATTAATTTATGACTTTGCAACCTATGCAAATTTTGAAGATATTCAATTCATTTTACACTCTGCCGAATTAAATTGTGCCCTTTCTCAAGAAGGATTAAAGCATGCTTATGGATTAAGTATTGCCTCAACATTACATGAACAAACCCAAACAGGATTATTAGCTGATGATTTGCTTTCAAAGGTCATTATTCGCACAACTGCTGCATCTGATGCGCGTATGGGTGGTGCAACGTTACCAGCCATGAGCAATTCAGGTTCAGGTAATCAAGGAATCACCGCTACCATGCCGGTTGTAGTGGTAGCAGACTATTTAGATGCAACACCTGAACAATTAGCTCGAGCATTAATGTTATCCCATACCATTGCCATTTATATTCATAGCAAGTTTCCGCCTTTATCGGCTCTTTGTGCAGCGTCAACAGCCGCTATGGGCGCAGCAGCGGGTATGGCATGGTTACTTGGTCAAGGCAAATATGAACCTGTTGATATGGCAATTTGTAATATGATTGGCGACTTATCAGGCATCATTTGTGATGGCGCTTCAAATAGCTGTGCAATGAAAGTTTCAACATCTGTTTCATCAGCGTTTAAAGCTGTACTGATGGCTTTAAACCATATTCGGGTAACAGGAAACGAAGGTATAGTTTGTGATAGTGTTGAAAATTCAATCAACAACTTAGGGGCCATCGCTAGTAATAGCATGAAAGCAACTGATACTCAGATTATTGATATCATGTCACATAAGGCTTAAACTACGTTTTAGTGCTAAAAGATTAAACTTTTAGCGCTTTTAATATAACCAATTGGTATATTTTTTAAAAAATATGCTGGACAATGTTGTTTTTTATGCGTAATATTTCGTCCTGCTTCAATGGTGGCTATAGCTCAGTTGGTAGAGCCCTGGATTGTGATTCCAGTTGTCGTGGGTTCGAATCCCATTAGCCACCCCATTTTATGAAGCAAAAAATCTAACGGCGAGTAGCGCAGCTTGGTAGCGCAACTGGTTTGGGACCAGTGGGTCGGAGGTTCGAATCCTCTCTCGCCGACCAATTTTAAATAAAAAAGCCTGCTCATTGAGTGGGCTTTTTTATTATCCGCTTCAGCTTAAAGGATGAGAACCGACGGAGGTTCGAGCCGAGCGTAGCGAGACAACGTTGCTTTAGCAACGACCCGAAGGGCGAGCATAAAATGCGAGTTATCCTCTCTCGCCGACCAATTTTAAATAAAAAAGCCTACTCATTGAGTGGGCTTTTTTATTATCCGCTTCAGCTTAAAGGATGAGAACCGACCGAGGTTCGAGCCGAGCGTAGCGAGACAACATTGCTAAAGCAACGGCCCAAAGGACGAGCATGAAATGCGAGTCATCCTCTCTCGCCGACCAATTTTAAATAAAAAAGCCTGCTCATTAAGTGGGCTTTTTTATTATCCGCTTCAGCTTAAAGGATGAGAACCGACCGAGGTTCGAGCCGAGCGTAGCGAGACAACATTGCTAAAGCAACGGCCCAAAGGACGAGCATGAAATGCGAGTCATCCTCTCTTCCCCGCTCTATTTTTTATTATCTTACTGATTTAATGTCACTTACAATAAATATTGTGATCATAACAACAATTTTGGTACTTAAGATTGACAAGATATATTTTTTTAATTAATTTTTAACCAATAAAAATGGATTTAAGATATATCTTTTGGATATTACGATCCAAAAAGGAAGGGGATGACTATTGGAATATCGTGATATTGCGGTCAAAACAGCTGTTGAAGAGCAAATTAAAGCAAATCCAGCCATAATAAAGGATAAATTCACAGAACGTGGGCTTGCCGAATATTTTGGCGTCAGTCGAACAACGGTTAGAAAAGCGTTAAATGATTTGGCCATGGAAGGCTATGTTTTTTCTGCTAAAAAAAATACACAATATCCAACAATCTTTGAAATCAATATGTTGAAAATGTCTTCATTTAGTGAAGAAATAGATAAAGAAAATCCAAAACAAATTAAAATCAAAGTTCTTTCCAACCAAGTTATCAAGATTCCCTCAGAATTGACAAAATTCTTTAATTTTAATCACCAATTACTCAAAATAATTAGGCAACGCGTATTAGGTGAAATGCCTTTATCTTACGAGATCTGTTATTTACCCTTCGAAAAATTCAGAGGTTTAGAAACACAAAATTTGAGCAATGTGTCGCTTTATCAATATTTAAAAGATCATTACCAGCTAATACCGAGTCATGGTCGGGAAGAAATTACCTACGAAACCGCAAATAAAGAATGTGCCAAGTATTTAGGTATCAAAGAACAAACACCAATCTATAAGGTTTCAAGTTATAACTACGATAATAACTTTGAGCCTTTTGAACACACTGAGCAATATTTAATAGGTAACCGATTTAAATATCACTTATCGGCTAAAAATATCTTCAATTATAGCGAGACAGATAAATGAAGTTATTTGAAAAAATTGCAGTTCAGTTAAGCGAGTTAATAGATACGGGTAGGTATGGTGTTGGTGCCGCATTACCGCCAGAAGGCCAGCTACAACAAAACTACGGCGTAAGTAGAACAACTATTCGTAAAGCAATAGACCTATTAGTTGAAAAAAATCAAGTTGTAAGAAAGAAAGGGGTGGGGTTATTTGTTGCACCTAAACTTTCAACGCAAAATATTCTAGAAATGACGGGCATCATCAAACCCTATGATTATCAGAATGATAAAAAAGTGATCAAAGAGTCTTATTTAAGACAAGCAGGAAGCTACTACAGTCAATTATTAAAAATAAAATCGTCCGAGCTTATTTATTATATTAGCTTTCTTGAAGTGGCAAAAAACAGTGTCGTAAAAGCTATTTTTTTGCTACCTCTTAACTATTTTCCTGATTTTCAACTTTCCATAATAAAAGTGTTATCGGCACTCGAAATTGTCAATTCGAGTAAAAAGAAAGTTGATAAATTAGAACAAGATTTACAATTAATTGTTGCCAATGCTGAACTTGCCAAACAGCTAGGTATCAAAATTAATAACCCATTATTTAAAATTTCTAACCACTATTTTGATATTAACAGCGAACCAATAGCCATTGAATATAAATTTGCTACTAATACTAAATATGTTGTCGATTTCACCTAGGAGGAAAATTAATGATTAAATTATTACGTGTTGATCATCGTTTATTACATGGTCAAGTTGTTGTTTCATGGTTCGATAGCGTTGGAGCCAATACTATTTTGGTCGCTAATGATACGGTGGCAAATGACGAACTACGCAAATCAGCTATTCGATTAGCTAAACCTGAACATGGCAAATTAGTCATGAAATCCATTGATGACAGCATTGAGGCAATTAATTCTGGTGTAACTGATAAATATCAAATGCTGATCGTTGTTGAATCGGTTGCCGATGCTGAAAAGCTAATTAGAGGCACACAAGGAAAAATAACCAGCCTCAATTTAGGTGGCACAAAACCACGCGAAGGAACGAAGAGCTATTCTAAAACTATCAATCTAACTGAACAAGAAGCAGATTTATTAACTGCACTAAAACAAGATGGCATTGATATTTACATTCAACAAGTTCCGAGTGAAGCAAAGCAAAAATTTGAAAAATAATTTAGAGGATACAACACATGAGTATCGAATTAACAGCACTTCTATTAGCTTTAATTGCGATGTTAGCAAATGCTGAATACTTTTTAGGATCATCAATGTTATCTCGCCCGCTCGTCACCTGTACTTTAGCAGGTTTAGTTATGGGTGATATTACTCAAGGCATTATCATTGGTGCAACCTTAGAGTTAGCTTTTGTTGGATCGTTTTCTATTGGGGGATCGATTCCTCCCGAAATAATTTCAGGCAGTGTTTTAGGTACCGCTTTTGCTATTGGTGCAGGTAAAAGTACTGAAATTGCTTTAACATTAGGTATTCCAATTGCGTCACTGGTGTTATTAGTCAAAAATCTCTGTTTCCTTTTTATTCTTCCTTATTTTGTTCACAAAGCAGACAAATATGCCAGTGAAGGCAATGGTAAAGGGATGGATAGAATGAATATCTTAGGTGGATTTTTCTCAATCAATCTGCCAATTGGCTTAGTTGTCGGATTCTCCTATTTATTTGGTAGTGCCGCTGTTAACAGCTTATTAGAGATGATACCTAAATTTATCATTGATGGTTTAGGTATTGCCACAGGGCTACTACCAGCTTTTGGTTTTGCAATGTTAATGAAAATTATGATCAAAAAAACCAATACTACCTTCTTTGTTCTTGGCTTTGCATTAGCGGTATACATGAAAGTGCCAGTTACCGGCGTAGCTATTTTTGGTGCTTGTCTTGCCTTAATTTTGACTGGTTATTCTGCATTTAATGGCAAAAAAGGCGCAATAGACGAAGGTAACCAACAGCTCAATACAAATACAGGTAATGCATTAGCATCACAGGAGATCGATTATGAAAATGAAGAATTCTAAATTAGTAACCAATAAAGAGTTAAACAGAACCTTTTGGCGCTCTTTTACCGCTGAATGGTCATGGAACTATGAACGACAAATGAATTTAGGCTATGCCTATGCTATGCGTCCGGCTTTGGATAAAATCTACAGTAATAACAAAGTAGAATTAACCGATGCCTATCAACGACACCTTGAATTTTATAATATCACACCATGGTTAATCACCTTTCCATTGGGTATTTGTATTGCCATGGAAGAGCAACATGCTACAGACAGTGAGTTTGATAAAAACTCAATCAATGACGTTAAAATTGCCCTAATGGGACCATTAAGCGGTTTGGGTGACTCATTTTTTTGGGGAACACTACGTGTCATTGCAACAGGCATTGGTACCTCGTTAGCGTTGCAAGGCAATATTTTAGGCCCGCTACTATTTTTACTGATTTTTAATGTCCCAGCGATTTTGGCACGTTATTTTGGCTTACTGATAGGCTATAACATTGGGACGTCATTTATCGATAAAGTTCAAAAAACAGGATTGATGGATAAATTATCCTACGGCGCTTCAGTATTAGGGCTTTGTGTGGTCGGGGCGATGGTTGCCACTATGGTTACCTTAAATATGCCATTAAAAATTGGATCAGGTTCAGATGCTGCATCACTGCAAGATATATTTGATGGAATTGTGCCACAAATATTACCGTTGCTCTTTACGCTGTTTATTTTTGTACTGGTTAAAAAAGAAGTTAAAGCACATTGGATTCTATTATTAATTGCGGCAATTGGTATTTTTGGAGCCTGGAGCGGTTTGTTAGGTTAATGAGAGGAAAACAATGAAAAGTATTGCAGATTATGTGGCTTTAGAACCTGAGTATTATCAGCATATACTCGATAATTACCAAACGTTATTTGCTCATATTATCGATTTAAGCCAGATTAAACAACTTAATGCAATTGTTATTTTTGCAACAGGTTCAAGCGCTAATGCGGCCTATAGTGCTCGCCCTTTTATGAGTAAAATATTAAACGTGCCAGTTTATATAGAAGATCCTTCTATTGCGGCTAATTATTCATATTATAACGATCCTAACAATTTATATTTTGCTATTTCGCAAGGTGGTGAAAGTTACTCAACGATTCATTTAGTTAAACAATTTGTGGAGAATAATCAAACTATTTACAGTTTAACCAGCAATCCAAGCAGTCCATTGTATAAAGTGAGTAATCATATTTTATCAATGGGAATGCCAATTGAGGAAATGCCTTATGTTAGTGCAGGTTATAGTGTAACTATACTCGATTTGATGTTAATCACTTTAGCTATTGGTCAAAAACTAGGGCATATTAACGCTCAACAATTTGAAAGTTATTTCGCACAAATACAAAAAATAACTCAATTACTGCCACAAATCATTTTGCAATCACAAGCTTGGGTTGCGAAACATCAAGATCAATTCAATCAAACTAACCGTGTGATTTTTATTGGTTATGGCGCAACATATGGCATTGCACGCGAAGGTGAAACCAAATTCACTGAAACCGTACGCAATACAGCATTTGGCAAAGAATTAGAAGAGTACATGCATGGACCCTATCTTGGCTTGCATCGCGATGATTATATCGTTTTTATTGAGCCACAAGGTCGACTCATGGACAGAGCTGAGTTGTTAAAACAGTTTTTAAAACAATATGTGCAAAACATTGCAACTATTTATGCACATAATACCGAAACACCGAAAACAGCCGATTTGTGCTTAAATATTGACTGTGATGAACTTTTATCATCACTATTTATGACCATCCCAATTCACTTACTCAGTTATCAAGTATCGCAATTAAAAGGTCACAATCTAGAAAAATCAACATATCCAGAATTTGATGAAATCACTAAATCTAAAATAAAGAGGGTTACAGTATGAGAAAATATGACGAACAAAAAGAACTCAATAGCATGAATGGTGCATTAGCATTACGTCCACAAATTAATGAGTTTATTGATAAAATTCATAAACGTGGTTACAGCAATGTTTGTTGGTTAGGTATTGGTGGCACTTATGCATCATCAATGCAAGCAGTTGTCCATATGAAAGAAAAAACAGCCATTGAAACTTTTGTTCAACATGCGGCTGAATATCTAGTAACAGGAAACAAACGTATCACTAAAGACACATTAATCATTATTTCATCTGTCACAGGTACCACACAAGAAGTCGTTGCAGCTATTGAGAAAATTCAAAAAGAAGTTGGTTCAACCATATTCGCTTTCATGGATAAAGCTGATACACCATTAGGGAAAATGGCACACCATGTTATTACTTACCCAATGAATGAACAATTAAAATTCTTTATGACAGCAGATCGTTTAATGTATTTAGCCGGTGAGTTCCCTGATTATGATGAGTTTTATCAACAAATGGATCAACACTTTGCTAAAAATATTGTTGCTGTTGCCAAAAAAGCCGATAAATTTGGTCAAGAAGTTGCTGAAAAACACCATAACGATACAATGCACTATTTTGTTGGCGCGGGCAATCAATGGGGAGCAACGTATTCTCATGCTATGTGTTATTGGGAAGAACAACATTGGTTACGTTCAAAATCCATTGAATCAGCTGAATTTTTTCATGGTACATTAGAAGTGATCGACCGTGATACGGCAGTTACTGTTTATGTTGGTGAAGATACACAGCGCCCATTAAGTGAACGTGTCGCTAAATTCTTACCACAAATTTGTGGAAATTACACCATTATTGATACCAAAGATTATGAATTACCGGGTATCTCTGAAAAATATCGTGGACACTTATCACCGTTTGTTTTTCGTACTATCAATAATCGAATTGATGCTTATGTCGAACACTTAAATCGTCATCCAATGTCAATTCGTCGTTATTATCGTTGCTTAGATTACTAAGGAGAACATTGCCAATGATTGCAGTATTAGTCAGCACCCATGGACCAATGGCAAACAGCATTATTGAAAGTGCTGAAATGATTTGTGGTAAACAAACACAATGTGAAGCTGTCCCTTTTTTAACGGAGCAATCGTTAGATGATTTTCAACAGCAAATTGAACAAACATTGACAATGCTAACACAGGAAGGACAAACTCTGCTTTGTTTTGTTGATTTAAAAGGTGGCACCCCCTTTAATACATTAACCAGACTAATGGCAAATTACCCAAATCTCGAAATTGTTACTGGGGTGAATATACCCATGTTATTGGCAACATTTATGCTAAGAACGCAAATGGCGTTAGATGATTTATTACCAGAACTAATGCAAACAGCTCAACAAAGTATTGAACACTATAATATCGTGTCGATGACATCATCAATAATAGAAGATGAAGAGTTTTAAACTGGTCAAATAAAAACAATTAATTTAACTTCAATAAGGCAAATATATTTTTAATCACAATAAAATTATATTTGCTTTTATCCATTACGAGTAATACCTTTCTATTTAAAGCCTTACATTGATCATCAAATAAATAGGTAAGCAAATTTGACTATATTTAAAGATAAAACGGTTATCATAATATTGATACTATTATTAAGTAGTATTTGTAGCTGTTGTACAACTAATAATGGATTAACATTAAAACAAATCGACGCGAACGATAAATATCGTTGGATGGAAAATCAACCACAGTTAATCAATAATTGGTTATTGTCTGAATCTGAACGTACTGTCAAAACACTAAATGCGTTACCTTGGCAAAAAACAGTGAGTCAGCGGTTTAATGAGTTAACAGATTTTGGCGCTGAACCTAGAATATCTGATATTCAATACGTAGGTGATAATTGTTTTTATTTCAAACAAACAACAGATCATCCATATAATCGTCTTTTTGTTAAAGATCGCTTCAATAATGAAAAAGTATTAATTGATCCTCCTATTGGCTATGGCATATATGACTTTTATCCATCATATGATGGTCAATATATTGCTTATAGCATTTATGAAAATGGTGCTGAGATATCATCAATAAAAATTATTAATGTAAAGACCAAATCACATCTTAACGATGATATAACCGGTATATCAGATCCAAGTATCATTTGGTCTAAAGATAATTTATCTTTTTTTTATAAAAGAAATGATAGATATCAAAGTAATAGTCAAAAATCCGGCACAGAAGAGGTCTATCGTCACTATTTAAACGCAAATAGACAAAATGATGTTTTAATATTTGGTACTGGCCAGATATCCGATTATAACCCCTTTACCGATCAAAATACTTCATTATCCTTTTCGTCAAATTGGGCTATTGCTTCGATCTCACCTTCTATATCGGGTTATAGTATCGATTTGTATATAACACCTTATGATGATCTTCAAAAAAATAATGCTCATTGGCAAAAAATCATCGATAGAAAACAAAATGTGACCAATTTTATTCTAAAAGATGATTGGTTATATTTAGCTAAACATAATAATTTGTCTGGTTATACTATTTCTCGCGTGAATCTAAATAAGAATAGCCAACCAGAAGAAAAAATTATGGAATGGCAAAATGGAGATTTGACCCAATTTGCAGCAAGCAAAGATGCTATTTACTTAGCTTATCATGAGTCAACAATCCCCCACTTTGTAACTATCTCTTTTGCTGACACTCATCATGTTAAATTGATTCCACTTGCCAATAATCAAGAAGTAACAGCCATTTTTAGTAATGCAGATCGCAAAGAAATATTATTTACTGCTCAAAATTGGACTGTCCCACCCAAAATATTTAGTTATGATCCTGATAATGGATTAATTCAAGATACAAAAATGATTAATCCCAGTGCTTTTTCGTTTGCCAACTATGAGGCTGAACAACAATGGATAAAATCAAGCGATGGCACACTCGTTCCCATGACGATTATTCATCCTAAAGGGATCAAATATGATAGTACTGCTCCTACATGGTTAACGACCTATGGTGCATATGGTGTAAGTCAGCTCGCTTTTTTTGATGCGACACGTTTAATTTGGCTTGAAAGAGGTGGAATAATTGCAATTGCTCACGTTCGAGGCGGTGGAGAATTAGGAAAAAATTGGCATAGTGGCGGTAGCTTAGCTAATAAACAAAACTCAGTTGATGACTTTATAAAATGCGCACAATATTTGATTAATCATCATATTACCCAACCATCTAAGCTAGTTATCAGCGGTGAGAGTGCGGGTGGTATTATAATTGGCATGGCATTAGCTAAACATCCTGAACTTTTTGCTGCGGCATCTATTAATGTGGGTATGTTAAATATGAGCCGATTAGATAACATCGCCATTGGCAAAGCAAACTTTGCCGAGTTTGGTTCGCCATTAAACGCAAAACAGTTAAATGATTTATCTAAAATAGATGCCTATTTAAACTTAAAAGATAATGTTACGTATCCACCGGTTATGATTTCGCTAGGTTTGAAAGATGAGCGTGTCGCACCATGGCAAAGTGCTAAATTTATCGCTCGCCTTAATGCGATAAACCATAGCGAAAAACAGCAGGTGTTAGTTATTGCAGATCAATATGAAGGGCATTTTTTGGATAATTTTCTCAATACAGTCGAGTTTTTTATTTGGCAAACCATGCCAACACCATAATTAAAAATTGCTAACATTAGAGTGAATATTATTTATGACAATCTCTATCATTAATTATGTTACTTAAACGCACTTATCATTGTAAAAAATGAATAGGTAACAAACATCAATAAAAACAAGCTAGCAATTTAAATAACCATAGTTTTATATAATTCACTGTTATCTTTTAATAATCTAAAAAAATAATTCTTATCTTACTTTGTTTTATGATGATATTTTGCTTTAATAGTAAAAGTGACTATTTATATAACATCTACTTTTTGGAAATAAATTATGAAAAATGTTGGTTTTGTCGGATGGCGTGGAATGGTGGGTTCTGTTCTGATGCAACGTATGGTTGAAGAACACGATTTTGATTATATCAACCCTGTTTTTTTCTCAACTTCTCAAGCAGGTGCTGCTGCACCGACTTTTGGTGGAAAAACAGGAACGTTACAAAGTGCAGATAATATTGATGCACTAAAAGCATTAGACATTATTGTCACCTGCCAAGGTGGTGATTACACTTCCCAAATCTATTCAAAACTACGCGCGACAGGCTGGCAAGGCTACTGGATTGATGCCGCATCAACTTTACGTATGGAAGATGATGCTGTTATTGTGCTTGATCCCGTTAACAAAGCGAATATTCACGCAGCTTTAGATAAAGGTATTAAAACCTTTGTTGGTGGTAACTGTACCGTTAGTTTAATGCTAATGTCTTTAGGTGGTTTATTTGCTGAAAACTTGATAGATTGGGTATCAGTGTCAACTTATCAAGCAGCATCTGGCGGTGGTGCACGTCATATGCGCGAACTGTTAACCCAAATGGGAATGCTAAATGCCGAAGTTGCTAAAGAATTGCAAGATCCACATTCTTCAATTTTAGATATTGAGCGTAAAGTAACACAAAAAATGCGTGATGGAAGCTTACCTACCGATAATTTTGGTGTGCCTTTAGCCGGTAGCTTGATTCCTTGGATCGATAAAGCACTCGATAATGGACAAAGTAAAGAAGAGTGGAAAGGCCAAGCTGAAACCAATAAGATTTTAGGAACCAGCAAAATTATCCCTGTTGATGGACTTTGTGTTCGAATTGGCGCTCTACGTTGCCACAGTCAATCATTCACAATTAAATTAAACAAAGATATCAGCGTGCCAGAAATTGAAAAATTATTAGCTGCACATAATGATTGGGTAAAAGTGGTACCTAATGATCGTGAAATTTCAATGCGAGAATTAACACCAGCTGCAGTTACTGGTACGTTAACAACACCAGTTGGACGTTTACGTAAACTTAATATGGGTAAAGACTATTTATCAGCATTCACCGTTGGCGACCAACTATTATGGGGCGCGGCAGAACCATTAAGAAGAATGTTACGTATTTTAGCCTAATAAAAAAGCCCGAACCATCGGGCTTTTTTTTATCATCAAAAAACTATTGTTCACTATCTTCAACTAATGTCATTAATAACGAACCGTTAAATAATGCTTGTTGAATAAGTGCAAAAGCGCCTATAGCTGAACAATCATTTAACGCTGAACAATTAATGGTGAGGTTTTTTCTTAATCCCTCTAAACTCTGAGCATTTAATGCACTATTTACAGCATTTAACAAAATTTCTGGTGATTTGGTTAATTCCCCAGCGAGTACAATACGTTGTGGGTTAAATATATTTACCATAATTGCGACAGCTCGCCCCAAATTTTCACCCGCGTCTTTAACTAATTTAATAGCTAGTTCATCGCCTTGATTAGCACAACTGCAAATATTTGCAATATTACACTCAGTAAGCGTTAATTTAGTCGGGTATCCTTGTTCGATCATCTGTTTAGCTCGGCGCTCTATAGCGTTATTTACAACTCGATTTTCTAAACAACCAAAATTACCACAATGACAACGTTCCCCTAGTGTATCAACCTGAATATGACCCACTTCACAAGCACTTTGATTGTGATTGGTTAATAATTGTTGATTAACAATCACGCCTGATCCAACTCCTCGATGAACACGTATCAATATTGAATCATCCACATCTTGTGTGGTACCAAAATAACTTTCAGCAAGCGCTAAACTTTGAATATCATTGCCTAAAAAGATAGTCACATTAAACTCACGATGTAATACTTCACCTAAATGCCACTCTTTGACTTGAATATGCGGAGCATACCGAACAATACCTCGTACGGAGTCTATCAAACCAGGCAGTACAACCGATATGGCTATCAAGCGTTTCACTTTTTTACTATTTTTATGAATAAATTCTTTAAGTAACGCAACAAGATAGTCTTGCACTTCTTGCTCAGTAAAAGCGGTTAATGGATAAACCTCTAACGCTATACTATGCGCACCTAAATCATAAAGTTCAATAGTGACATGTGAACGACTTAATTGTACGCCAATAGTTTGATAATAACTAAACTTAGCTTGTATAGAAACAGCAGGACGCCCGCCTGTTGATTGTTGTGCATCAACTTCTTTAATCAATCTATTTTTAAGCAGTTGGCGGGTGATTTTTGTGATACTGGCAGGGGCTAGCTGACTAATTTCCGCAAGTTGTATTCGAGAAATTGGCGCTTGCTGAACAATCAAACGATAAATCATTGCATAATTAAGTTGCTTGATTAGCTCAGCGTTGCCAACTAAGTTTAGATAATTAAATGTCATAGATTAACTCAGATAATTTCATTCGTTATCTGACATTCTAGCGGGTCATCACCCCATTAACAACCGTTTTAATTATTCTAAAGTCACGATTAAAAACAACAAGATTGGCTATTTTACCTGCATTAATCGTACCCAGTTGTTTATCTACACCTATTGCTTTTGCTGGATAAAGCGTTGCCATTCTTAATGCCTCGTCCAATGCAATGCCCACATATTCAACTGCGTTTTTCACCGCCTCAATCATGGTAAGCGCTGATCCACCTAATGTGCCATTTTCGTCAACGCAACGCCCATCTTTATAATAGATAGTTTTTCCAGCAAACACGCCCGAAGTTAAATTTGAACCAGCAAGTAACATCGCATCAGTTATTAAAATTAAATGGTCTTGTTTTATTTTATGGCTATTACGAATATTAGCCCAGCTCACATGATGGCCATCAGCAATAATGCCGACATAAACCTCTGGCTCATCATAAATTGCACCAACTACACCCGGTTCTCGCCCAGAAATATAAGGCATAGCATTAAATAGATGCGTCCCTAAACGAATACCGTCATTAAATCCTCGACGACAATCATCATAATGCGCATTAGAATGACCAACTGATACATGAATACCAGCATTAACCAACTGTTGAATAAAATGACTTTCAACTTTTTCTGGTGCAAGGGTAATAATTTTAATCACATCAGCATTTTCGCAAAGAAAATCAATCATTTTTTGCGACGGTTGACGAATAATATTAGGATCATGAATACCTTTCTTTTCTGGATTGATATAAGGTCCTTCAAGATGTAATCCCAAAGCTTGGTTAGGATGCGTGGCTAAATATTCACGCATAACATTTACCGCTTTTATCATAAATTCATCTGTTGAAGTAATTAAAGTCGGTAAATAACTGGTACAACCATGAACAAGGTTTGTTGCTTGCATTGCTTCTAGTGTTTTAACACTTAAAGCATCAAGTGATTCATTAAACTGCACTCCACCACAACCATTGACTTGAATATCAATAAGACCCGGTGCAACAATGGCACCTTGTAAATCATCAATAGTGATGCCAGCTGGCAATTGTTCTTGTTTACAAACTTTGCTAATCTTATCGCCGTCAATAATAACGGCGTGATTTTCAAGAATTTCATAACCAGTATAAATACGACAATTTGTTAATGCGTACATTGAGTTATCCTTTATAAAACAGTTATTTTAAGATTATCTGCTTCCATCTGTTTAAAATATTTTAAGGTTTTGACTTTAAGATCATCAGTACTTGGCTCATCACAAACAATAATTGATGCTGGGTGCATTTGTAATGCAGTCACAGTCCATAAATGATTAATTGAACCTTCAACACCTGCTTGTAGTGCTAAACTCTTATTATGACCACAAACAAGTAAAATTACCTCTTGTGCATCCATTAATGTTGCAACACCAATAGTCAGTGCGTGTTTTGGTACTTGATTTTTATCATTATTAAAAAAGCGAGAATTAGCAATAATGGTATCTTCAGTTAAAGTTTTAATCCGTGTTCTTGAACAAAGTGAAGAGCCTGGTTCGTTAAATGCGATATGTCCATCTTGACCCACACCACCAACGAAAATATTAATTTTACCGTAAGATTTAATTTTTTCTTCATATTCACGGCATTCTTGATCGATATCTGGCGCATTACCGTTTAATATATGGATGTTGTTTTTATCAATATCAATATGGTTGAAGAAATTTTCATGCATAAACGTGTGGTAACTTTGAGGGTGATCTTCCGGTAACCCAACATATTCATCCATGTTAAAGGTAACAACATGTTTAAAACTGACATGACCTGCCTGATAATGTTTGATTAATTGTTGATACATAACTAAAGGTGAACTACCGGTTGGTAAGCCTAATAAAAACGGACGATCCGCTGTCGGTTTAAATTGATTAATTTTATTAACAATACGCTGTGCAACCCAAGCGCCAACTTGTTGCGCATTTTCTAAAGGAATAAGTCTCATGTGCTACTACCTCTTCTGATATAATAAAATAACTTCTTTTTTTTTAAAGTAAAATATGTTGACTATATTTTACTATATTAAAGTATTTAATCAAAAAAATTAGTGACAAAAATCACAAAAATTAAATAATTAATTTGCGAAGTAAAATAATATAATATCAAATATAAAAAAATAACTACTAATATCTAACAACTGTTTTTAACTTAACTTTTTTAGATATTGTTTAACAATATGTGAGGTTAACTTATGGGAATTTTAGCTTATTTACAACGCATTGGGCGTTCATTAATGGTGCCGGTGGCAGTATTACCTGCGGCGGCAATATTGCTTGGTATAGGCTACTGGATTGATCCAAATGGCTGGGGACAAAATAGCATTATTGCTGCCTTTTTAATAAAATCTGGTGGTGCAATTATTGAAAACATGCCAATCCTATTTGCTATAGGCGTCGCTTATGGTATGTCTAAAGATAAAGATGGTGCAGCTGCATTATCTGGATTAGTCGGTTTTTTAGTTGTCACAACATTACTTTCACCAAGTTCTATTGCGTTATTTAATGGTATTGATACCAGTGTTGATGGTTGGCAATCTCAAATTTCTCCTGCATTTAAAAAAATTAATAATCAGTTTGTTGGTATTTTAGTTGGTATTATTGCAGCTGAATTATATAACCGATTCAGTTCTGTTGAATTACATAAAGCGTTAGCTTTTTTTAGTGGTAAACGATTAGTTCCTATTATTGTTTCTATCGTCATGCTATTAGTTTCTGCTGTTTTATATTTTATTTGGCCATCTATTTATGATGCATTAGTTGCTTTTGGTAAATACATTAAAGATTTAGGCTCTATTGGAGCGGGTATTTATGGCTTCTTTAACCGTTTGTTAATTCCGGTCGGCTTACACCACGCACTTAACTCGGTATTTTGGTTTGATGTAGCTGGCATCAATGATATACCAACCTTCCTTGGTGGACAAAAATCAATTGATGATGGATTAGCAACCATTGGTATTACCGGTCGCTATCAAGCAGGATTTTTCCCAATTATGATGTTTGGTTTACCAGGCGCAGCATTAGCCATGTATCATACAGCGAAAAAAGGCAACAAAGATAAAACCGCATCGATCATGTTAGCCGCTTCATTTGCCGCATTTTTCACTGGGGTTACTGAACCTTTAGAATTTGCTTTTATGTTTGTAGCACCTTTACTTTATGTAATCCATGCTATTTTAACTGGAATTTCACTATTTATCGCTGCAACCATGCAATGGATAGCTGGCTTTGGCTTTAGTGCAGGTTTAATCGATATGCTGTTATCCAGCCGCAATCCTTTAGCTGTACAGTGGTATATGTTGATATTACAAGGTTTAGTGTTCTTTGTTGTCTACTATGTTGTATTCCGTTTTGTGATTGTTAAATTCAATCTTAAAACACCAGGTCGTGAAGATGATGAAACAGTAACGACAAATAGCCAAGATTCACAATCAGGACTTGCTATTAGCGATGCATCTCAACTTGCACAGGAATATTTACTTGTTGTTGGTGGTAAAGAAAACTTAACCAATATTGACTCATGTATTACTCGTTTACGCCTAAGTGTTAATGATTCTGACTTAATTGATGAACAAGCAGCAAAAGCACTTGGTGCAATGGCAGTAATTAAATTAGGTAAAACAGGTGTGCAAATTGTGGTTGGACAGCAAGCTGAAAAAATTGCCGATCAAATGAAAAAATTGGTCTAACCGAGTTATCACTCAATTTCTATAAGTTATTTTAATAAAAATAATCCAACCTATTACTGAGGTTAGCAAAGTAATAGGTTGGATTAATAACTTATATCATTAGTATTTTGTAATAAAAACATCCATACACATCCAATATATCAAATAGAAGTAAAAAAGATCTAAACAGTGGGTAGAGTTAAAACTGATTTGTGTTTTAGTTTTAATAGTTAAAACCGTAAAACCACATCTTGACTAGCTAATAATTGTTTTAAAGATGGTGCATCAAGTACTTTATGTGGAATATTTAAGTTGATATTAGTTAGATTTCGTGAGTTTAACGCAGACTGACAAACATAAACATCATCAATATCATAAAGCTCTAACAGGTTAAAAGTAGCAATATAATCGCGCATTAAAATTTTATCAGGATACTGATTTGGCAATAAATGAAATACCCCATCGTCAATAAATAGTACCGAAATAGCGTTTATTGCCGATGCAGCAAGTGCAATATCAAGTGCTTCCCGACCTTTAGCATCACCATGAGGTAAAGAGCTAATAATAATGGCAATTTTCTTCATTGCAATAACCTTAAGTTAAAATTGAATAGTCCGATCTGAAATCGCCATTGATTCACTTAGCTCTCCTAGCCCAGTTAATTCAAAATATTGCGCAAGATTATTTTTAGTCACACCTCGCCTTTGTGCAGCAGCGACACAAACACCTAACTTTAAGGCGTATTTTTCCGCTAATTGTTGCCAAGCTGAAATTAAATTAAATTCATCATTTGCCGGATCGGTATAATCGTTAGCATTATACACGCCATCGCCATAGAAAAAGATATTTTCAATACGATAAGAAGTTTGACTTAATAGTGATTGTGCAAATTGATAGGCACAATAAGCAGATTGGGTCCCATAAGCGGGACCCAAAACGACAAGAGTGTAACTTAATGAATTACTCAAATTAGTTTGTTGCCTTTGGTTGGGCTGATTGAGTATTTTGGTTTTCGCTATTAGCATCACCATTATCTATACCAAGTAACTCAACTTCAAAAATTAATGTTGAACCTGGTTGAATTGAAGCTTTATCACCTTGTCCAGGGAAGCTTTGATCACCATAAGCTAAATCAGGTGGCACAACCAACTTAATTTTACCACCAACACCAATTAATTGAATTCCTTCTGTCCAACCTTTAATAACACCGCTTAATGGGAATGTTGCTGTTTCACCACGGTCATAAGAACTATCGAATTTACGTCCATCAGTTAATGTTCCAGTATAGTGAACAATAACGGTGTCATCGGCAGTTGGATGACGATCAGAACCTTCTTTAATAATTTGATAAAGTAATCCAGATTTAGTTTGTTTAACGCCATCTTGTTTAGCAAAATCAGCACGGAATTTATCACCAGCGGCAGTATTATCGGCTTTTTCTTTTTCAAAACGCGCTTTACTTTCTTCTTGAATACGTTTACCGAATGCTTCTAAAACATTTTTTACTTCATCTTTTGAAAGTTGAGATGCATCACGGAAAGTTTCATTAAAGCCACTAATAATATAATCTTGGTCGGCTTTAATTTGATTTTGTTCTAAATTTGCTTTCATGTAAGTTGCAAATGATGAACCCAAAGCATAAGCTTCTTTTTGTGCATCATTTGAAATGGTAATTTTATCTGTTGCTGGCTGTGTTTTTTCTTGAGATGTTTTTTTATCATCACAGCCAACCAAAGCCAATACAATTGCACTACTTACTAACGTCATTTTAATCAATGATTTCATACTACTCTCCAAGTTAGGAACTTTTTAGCTATATTTTCAGATCATTATATATGATTTGATATAGGATAATATAGTATTTACAGATCATTTATTTAATAAAACTATTATTAATATAGCAATAATAGTTATAGTTAAACAAAAGGGGGGATTTAAATCATCCTTGAGTGATAGTGGCATCCTCAGTTATAATGTACAAAATTTATAGAAAATAATGTAAAAGGATAGCTATTTTGACTACCGAACTTAATACCCTTGATATTGAAGAAATCATCAGTTTATTACCTCATCGTTATCCATTTTTAATGGTTGATCGGGTGATTAGTTATGAAAAAGGTAAAACATTAAAAGCGATTAAAAATGTCACGGTTAATGAACCTTTCTTCCAAGGTCACTTTCCAAATAAACCGATTTTTCCTGGCGTATTAATTTTAGAAGCTATGGCACAAGCTACGGGAATTTTAGCTTTTAAAAGTATTGAAGAGTTATCACCAGGACAACTTTATTATTTTGCATCAATTGATAAAGCTCGCTTTAAAAGACCGGTTGTGCCAGGTGATCAAATCGTGCTTGATGTTGAATATATTAAAGAACGTCGTGGTATTGCACTATTCCATGGAGTTGCAACTGTTGATGGCAAGTTGGTTTGCGAAGCAGAAATGATGTGTGCTCGTAAATAACTTGATTTTTAAAATATTCCTAAAACAGTATTAAGGAACTGCTATGGCAACGGAAATACACCCAAGTTCAGTAATTGAAAAAGGCGCAAAAATTGGCGATAACGTCAAAATTGGACCTTTTTGCTTTATTGGTGAAAATGTTGAAATTGGCAATGGGACTTTTTTAAAATCACATGTTGTCATCAATGGCCATACTAAAATTGGTAACGATAACCAAATTTATCAATTTGCTTCAATCGGTGAAGTTAATCAAGATTTAAAATATCGTGGTGAGCCAACTCGCACTGAAATTGGCGATCGTAATATGATTCGTGAAAGTGTGACTATCCATCGAGGAACGGTTCAAGGTGGTGAGTTAACGCGTATTGGCAGTGATAATTTATTTATGATAAATGCCCATATTGCACACGATTGTCATATTGGAAATCATTGCATTTTAGCCAATAATGCAACACTTGGTGGGCATGTTCAATTAGACGATTATGTCATTATTGGTGGTATGACAGCTGTACATCAATTTTGTGTAATAGGATCACACGTGATGGTAGGTGGCTGTTCAGGCGTTGCGCAAGATGTACCACCTTATGTGATTGCTCAAGGTAATCATGCCACTCCGCATGGTGTTAATTATGAAGGTTTAAAACGCCGTGGATTCAGTAAAGAAGCGCTACAAGCAATTCGTAATAGCTACAAAATTCTTTATCGAAACGGATTAAGTTTAGATGAAGCTAAAATAGAAATTGAAACACTCGCAAAACAGCATCCAGAAGTACAATTATTTGTCGACTTTTTTGCGCGTTCAACTCGTGGCATGATTCGTTAATGGCAGATAAGCCCTTTACTGTCGCTTTAGTTGCAGGTGAAACCTCTGGCGATATTCTCGGCGCAGGTCTAATCTGCGCTTTAAGAAAACTTCATCCCAATATTCAATTTATCGGTATCGCAGGCCCCAAAATGCAAGCCGAAGGCTGTCAAGCTTGGTATGAAATGGATGAGTTATCGGTAATGGGAATTGTCGAAGTATTAGGAAGATTGCGCCGCATTTTATCCATCCGCCAAGATATCACTAAACGCTTAATCGCCCTTAAACCAGATGTTTTTATTGGTATTGATGCCCCTGACTTTAATCTCTCTTTAGAAGGTAGGCTAAAACAAGCCGGTATCAAAACCATACATTATGTGAGCCCATCTGTTTGGGCATGGAAACAAAAACGCGTATTTAAGATCAAACGTAATACAAATCTGATTTTGGTCTTTTTACCGTTCGAAAAAGCGTTTTATGACAAGTTTGATGTGCCGTGTCGTTTTATTGGTCATAAAATGGCGGATGATATCCCTTTAATACCCGATCAATTCGCAATGCGCCAACAATTAGGCATCCCACTTAATAATCGTTGCTTAGCGCTATTACCAGGAAGCCGTCATGCTGAAGTCACGCTATTATCGGCACCTTTTTTACAAGCTGCTCAGTTGCTACAGCAACGTTTTCCGGATTTACATATTGTTGTGCCTTTAGCTAATGCAAAAAGGCGACAAGAGTTTGAACAAATTAAAGCACAAATCGCCCCTAATCTTAAGGTTCAATTATTCGATGGTCAGGCGCGTGAAGCAATGATTGCAAGTAATGCAGCTATTTTGGCATCAGGAACGGTTGCTTTAGAATGTATGTTGGCTAAATGTCCAATGGTGGTTGGGTATAAAATGAAAGCCTTTACGTTTTGGCTAGCTAAAAAATTAATCAAAACACCCTATGTTTCATTACCTAACATTTTAGCCGGTAAAGCGATCGTACCTGAATTACTTCAGCATGACTGTACACCCGAAAATATCGCTAATCACGTTATTCCTCTCTTAGAGAGTGATAATACGGAATTGAAAGCAACCTTTTTATCGTTACATAAGCAAATTCGTTGTAATGCCGATGAACAAGCCGCTCAAGCAGTACTTGATGTTTTAGAGGACTCACCTTGTTGTTAGAATTTACCTACCCTGATGCCACATTAATTGCCGGTGTTGATGAAGTTGGACGAGGACCATTATGCGGCGATGTCGTTACCGCAGCGGTTATTTTAGATCCCAATAAACCGATTAAGGGATTAACAGACTCAAAAAAACTGTCAGAAAAAAAACGCGAACAACTATTTGACATTATTAAAGAAAATGCATTAGCTTGGTGTATTGCAAGAGCATCTGTTGAAGAAATAGACAAGTTAAACATCTTACACGCTACCATGTTAGCTATGCAACGAGCTGTAGATGGATTACCGATTAAACCCAATTTTGTTTTAGTAGATGGTAACCGTTGTCCTAAATTCGGCATTCAAACACAAGCCGTGGTTAAAGGTGATTTACTTGTTGCTGAAATTAGTGCTGCGTCGATTCTTGCAAAAGTGACGCGTGATCGTGAAATGGTTAAATTAGACAAATTGTATCCACAATATGGACTGGCTCAGCATAAAGGCTATCCAACTAAAGCCCATTTAACTGCCATTGAAGCGCATGGTATTAATCACTTATACCGAAAAAGCTTTGCTCCGATAAAAAAATTACTGTTAGTTTAACACTACCAATGCTTATCAACAGTAACCAATAATGGCGAGTTAAACATAGCAACAGGCGAAATCACTTTTTCTGAATAAGGGATCTTATCTCCATAACGTTCAGTTAGTTTTTGTTTAACTGCTGGTGCTGAAAGATTAAAATCTTTAATTCTTTGTAATTGTCCAATTTTCAACGCTAATGCTCGGTCATAAATTTTCCAAACTAATTCAGAACAATAAATATATGTATCATCCCAACCAAACCAAATATCGTAAGGCTTATTTTCAAATGAATGAGCAACTTGTTTTAAATGAGAAATTTCTTGCTGTGATAAAGGGTGATCTTTTAGACGTTTAATTATATATTTTCTATTTTTTCCTCGATTTATCCATTTATCAAACGGTGTATAGACCACTTTATTTGCCGCTTCAAAGACATAAGGTTTTCCATTTTTAATAAAAATTATTCCCATATGACTATAAGGTGAGTTAGTGGCTTGTTGAACAGCAAGACTTTGACGGGATTGAGAGGATTGAAAGATAATATCCCCATCTTGAGGTTTGTAGTCAGCAACACAAATGAAACTGGTTAATAATAACACAAGTACTGAAACAAAACGCATAAATAAAAACCCAAATAACTAAACTAATTAGCCTTAATTATATAAAAAATAGCTACTTATAATTTTTATTCTTATAAGTAGCTATATGTTCTTATGTAAAAACTAATCTCGATTAGTAAAAATCGACGACGCTTTAGCTTTATACATCACTTTACTTGCGCTAGCAAACCGAATGGTTTTAAATATGCCAAGTAAACTCGCCTGATGTGTACGATAAAGTAATCGATGAATCATTAACGCTAAAAAGCCTTTAACACTCATTTCACTTTTACTGCCCAATTTAACCACTCCTTGTGCAGTATCGTGCAACGAAATTATGGTACCTTTGTCAGAATATTTAAATGACTTCATTGGTTGATTATTAAACAAGTTAACAATGTTTTCATAACACACTTTTGCCATTTGATGTGCAGCTTGCGCGGTAGGAGGAGATGCATGGCCGTTATCTTGCATAGCATAAGCACAGTCACCAATAACAAAAATACTATCATCGCGCGTAGTTTGTAATGTCGGTTTGACGACCAACTGATTAGAGCGGCTTGATTCTAAACCGGCAATCTCTTTTAAAAAGTCAGGCGCTTTAACACCAGCAGTCCAGATCATAATGTCGGCTTTAATCTCGTCCCCTTCTTTAGGGTAAAAACCGTCACTTTCAGCTTTAGTAATCATGGTTTTAGTTAACACATGAATACCGCGTTTTTGTAAAGTTTGAGTAATACTTTCCGCTGTTTTTTCTGGTAAGGCAGGTAGAATTCGATCAGTTGCTTCAATTACCGAAACATCTAATAAATCAGAACACATTTTATTGCGTCCACAAGCACCGAAAGTTTCAACCATATGAGGTAGCTCAGAGGCTAATTCAACACCTGTTGCGCCACCACCAACGATAGCAATACGGATTTTATCTTCATCTTTTGTTTCGCTCTCATCAATAATAGAGCAAAAACTGGTAAATTTAGAAATTAAGGTTTCACGTAAACTAATTGCCGCATTTTGGTCATCTAAAAAGATACAGTGCTCTTTCACACCTGGCGTACCAAAATCGTTAGAAGTGCTACCAATTGCTATCACTAAAAAATCATACGCAAGGGACGTTGTTTCATTATTATTGTCGATAATTTTAACTAATTTGTTATCACGATCTATATCGGTAAACGTACCTTGAGTAAATCCAAAACAATGATCTTGCCCTTGAGAAGAGTAATAAATATTATCAACTTGTTCATCAAGAACACCGGTTGCAACTTCATGTAATAGTGGTTTCCAAAGATGATAACTATTTTTATCAATTAACGTTATCTGTGCTTTATTACTTTTTCCCAGCTTATCGCCTAGGTCTGTCGCTAGTTCCAAACCACCAGCGCCACCACCAATAATAATTATTTTTTTCATAAATTTTAGGCCTTCGTATTTCAATTTTAAATATCATACTAAATAAGTCGGTTTTTATCTATTTCTTTTAACTAATCTTATTCATAAATAAAATCTATTAAAATAGTAGTTTAGAATGATTGAAATTTATATATTGTCCAAATAAAATAATAATAATATCTATAAAAGTGCCAATATTTACGTATTCTTTAAACAAAGAACTTGCTTTCGTTGTTTAAATAAAACACATTTCGTATAATATAAAGAATAGTTACAATTTACGTATGTAAAATCCATATTGCATACAATTATCCTAACTCTTTAGGCCTTATCTAATTACTGTCACTCTTAAAAAATTTATGAATAAAAGAACTTTTATTATTATTGCATTAATTGTTATTTTAATTTCAATGACAATTTTAATTCGATCACACAATAATCAACTCATATTACAAGGTGAGGTTGATGCGCCTAATGTCAGTATCTCGTCAAAAGCGAAAGGCCGGGTACAAGTCATCAATGTCAATCGAGGCGATGATGTTAAGCCTAATCAGATTGTTATTACTCTTGATAGTCCTGAGCTTTTAGCGCAAGTCAAAGCGGCCGAAGCGGCTCGCGATCAAGCTCAGGCGCAAGTCGAACTTTCAGAACATGGAACACGTGAAGAAAGCATTCGTTACTACGAAGCACTGCTTAAACAAGCCAAAGTAGATTACAACAATGCATCAAAAGAGTATGAACGTAATAAAGCCATTTCAAGCAAAGGATTTGTCTCTCAATCAATATTAGATAATGCTTTAAAAACTCGCGACGCTGCTTTTCAACAAGTTCAATCTGCACAAGCTAATTTAGATCAGGCCAAAAATGGTGACCGAGTTGAACAACGTCAAATTTATGATGCGCAATTAAAGCAAGCAGAAGAACAACTGAAACAATTACAAATCCAATACGATGACTTGAAAGTTAAAGCCCCAGTTGAAGGTGAAATTGGATCTATCCCGGCTGAAGTTGGCGAGTTATTTAATGCAAATAGTCCATTATTAACCATAATTCGATTACCCGAAGCCTATTTTGTATTTAATCTTCGTGAAAATATTATGCCTAATATCCACAAAGGGGATCACGTTAAATTAGAAGTACCTGCACTTGGTAATAAAGAGGTTGAAGCGGAAATTCGTTATATCGCGCCTATGGGTGATTACGCAACTAAACGCGCAACTCGTGCCACTGGTGACTTTGACTTGAAAACTTTTGAAGTTAGACTTTATCCAACTACACCTATTGCAGGTTTACGCGCTGGCATGAGCACCTTATGGAAATTAGACAACTAATTTTAGACTTTTGGCAGCGTTTTAAACAAGCATTTAACGCTGAAATACCAGTCATATTTAGACGGTTTACTTTCCACTGGCTAATGTGGATTTTACCGCTGATTATTTTCATATTAATCAGTAGTATCTTCCATCGTGGAGTATTATTTGATTTACCAGTTGGCTATATTGATAATGACAAAAGTAGTTTATCACGTGAAATAGTGCGCGATCTTAATGCTGGCGCACATGCTAATCTTATCAATTATGATAGCCAACTTTCTATTGCTGAACGTGATTTACAAAAAGCTAAAATTTATGCCATTTTATATATTCCACCCAATTTTGAAGCGGACGTATTAGCCGGTCGTCAACCTACGCCTATGCTTTATTATAATGCGTTATATTATAGTGCAGGTCTGTATTCAATTATGGATTATTCAGGTTTGATTGCCACATTAAATACTCAATATCGAACCACAATGGCAACCAGTGTTGGCTTACCTGTTCCAACGCTGGCAAAAGTTAACTTCAATTATGATGGGCTATTTAATGCTAGCGGCAACTCTATGTACTTCCAACAGTTCTCTGCTGTAGTACATTTGTTACAACTATTTGTAGTCACAACCACAATTCATATTTTAGCGCAGCTACCTAAACGTACTCGTCCAAATTATCCGTTTGTGCTCGGCAAGTTAGCACCTTATACCATTTGGTATACCATGTTACTCATTTTTGAAATCGCCATGTTGGTGCTATTTTCGCATGCTCGCGTATCAGGCTCGCCCTTTGCTATGATTGTGGTGGTGTTCTTTTATGTTATTGCTGCACAAAGTATTGGTATTTTGCTCTACACATTTACCAAAACCTCTTTAGATGCTTACACCTATATTGGTGTCTTGGTTGGTTTGGCACTCACTTATTCTGGTGTAGTTGTACCCGAATTATCGATGCCTTGGATTGCAAGATTTATCTCATCTCTTGAGCCGTTAACCTATGCTCTAAATAAATTGTTTGATCTATTTTTGCGGCATTCTAGTTATCTTTCAGTACTAAAAACCTGTAGTATTTTAATGATTTACCCAATAATTATTACAGTGTTAGTTCGAAAACGCTTAGTTAGACGGCTACATTCACAGTAAGAGGAAACATTTGGTGGTTAAAATATTTTGGTCTTCATTTGCAAAAATATTTTTATTTATGCTAATACGCCCGATGTGGTTGTTGCTGTTAGTATCTGTCTCGTTGATGAGCTTAGTGTATAGTAATGGTACGATTACGAGTTTACCTGTAGCAATTGTTGATCAAGATCATACAGCAACCAGCCGTAGCCTTATTCGTTCTTTAAATACCAGTTCCAAGATTGAAACAATTATATACGAAGGTTCATTAGAAGCTTATGACGATATCAATAATCGTAAACTGTTTGCTGTTTTCACCATTCCTCGAGATTTTGAAAAACGGATCTTAAGTGGTCAAGAAGTGACAATCCCAGCTTATGGTGATGCTTCAAGCCGTTTAGCTAATGGCTTAATACAGGTGGACATAAAGGGCATTTATCAGCAAATATTAACGGAATTTAATAGCCGAATTATGCGAAATAATGGTTTTTCAGACAAACAAATCAATGTCATTCTTTCACCAATAAATGGTCAAACTGAGCCTCTTTATAATGCTGGAATTAGCTTTGCTGCAATAACGTTTCCTGGTTTATTAGTGATGTTATTACAACACTCATTTTTAATTGCTTCAACGCGCACGAATATAACTTTAAACTCACTGCCTCAAGGAAAACCACCCAAAATCGCGGTAATAGGTAGTTTATGCGGTTTAATTCCAATTTGGTTATTCTTATCAATTGTGCTATTTGGTTTATGGCCTTGGGTTTTAGGATACAGGCAATTGGCAAACATACCTGAAATTTTAATTATGACATTTCCATTATTGCTTGCAGTTTTAGGTCTCAGCAAATTACTGACCGAGTGTTTACGTAGAGCAGAAATGATCTATTTAACACTGGCATTTTTAACAACGCCTGTATTTTACTTATCCGGTACAATTTGGCCGCTTGATGCCATGCCTCTTTGGGTGCAGACAGTTTCAAGAATGTTACCCTCAACTTGGGCAACCAATATGATCGCGGGCGTTAATCAAATGGGATTAGGTCTAACAGATAATTGGTTTAATGTATTTATGATTTTAATGCTTGGCGTGATGTACGGCTCACTTGGTTTTTTTATTGCCGCATTAAGACAAGGGCAAGTAAGACGATTCTTTAAAAAAATGAAAAGAACTTATATTGATAAAATTAGAAAAATAAAATTCACTTAGTTCATCATTAGCAGTTAATATCAATTACTGTTATGATGTCTGCTAATTCAGTAAATTTAAATAACATGTTAAATATCAATGAAATGTTATCCGTGGATTATTAGTTTACGTCCAAAAACATTAGTACTTTCGCTTTCTGCAATTCTAATGGGCAATGCGCTAGCTTATTGGCAACACGCATTCAATCTATTTATTATGCTGTTTTCAATCACCACAGCCGCTCTATTACAGATATTATCTAATTTAGCCAATGACTATGGTGATGCCATTAAAGGGAGTGATAAGCAAAATCTCAGCGCACATGCTCGAGGCATTCAATTAGGTTTAATTACCTTAAAGCAATTAAAGATAGCATTATGGATTAACATTTTGTTATGTATCTTATCGGGATTAATTTTAATTATTGTAGCCTGTAATAGTGTTTATCAATTATTAAGCTTTATTCTGTTAGGACTTTTGGCGATTATCGCAGCCATCACTTACACTATTGGTAAAAAACCTTACGGTTATATTGCACTAGGTGATTTATCCGTATTGCTCTTTTTTGGTTTAGTTGGGGTAATGGGCAGTTATTTTTTACAAACTAAATTATTATCTGTATCGATTATCTTGCCATCTATTGGAAGCGGCTTATTGGCTGTAGCGGTTCTTAATATTAATAACTTACGCGATATCGACAGTGATCGACTCAATCATAAAACAACGCTTGTAGTCTTGATGGGAAACACTTTTGGGCGATATTACCATATATTGTTATTGCTCTGTTCTCTAAGCTTTTTTAGCTTGTTTTCTTATTATCAACTACACACTATTTATAGTGGATTATTCTTAATAATCTTACCACTATATGGCAAACATATTTATGCGGTTTTACAATATCGCAATTCAAATGAAGCATTACCTTTGTTAATACAGATGGTCAAACTTGCTTTATTAACTAATTTACTTTATTGTTTGGGTATTATTTTGAGCTAGCTCACGTTTATTTAAATTTTATATCGTGTTAATCAATGTTAGCGTTATACTACACACAATTTAAAATGCAAAAGGAGACTCGATGATGGAGTTTGATACTTCAATTCTTTGCGATTATTACCCAGAAGATGTTAACGTCGTTGAACCAATTTTCAGCAATTTTGGTGGTGTATCGTCATTTTCAGGTCAAGCTGTAACAGTAAAATGTTTTGAAGATAACGGCTTATTATACGAAGTCTTACAATCCAATGGTACTGGCAAAATATTGGTGATTGATGGTGGAGGATCGGTTCGACGAGCACTAATCGATGCAGAATTAATTGATATTGCTATTCAAAATCAATGGGAAGGCATAATCGTTTATGGTGCGGTTCGTCAAGTTGATTACCTTGCTGATGCTGAAATCGGTATTCAAGCTCTTGCAGCAATTCCTGTCGGCTCAGAAGATCAAGGTGTGGGTGAAGTCGATATCCGTGTTAACTTTGGCGGTGTAACTTTCTTTTCAGGTGATTTTGTCTATGCCGATAACACCGGCATTATCCTATCTGAAATTGCATTAGAAATTGAAGAAAAATAAAAAGTATATTCACCACCGATTCATATCGGTGGCAGCTATTCTTAACAGATAATCTAGCTAAAAATTCGCGACAATAAAAATGTATTAGCGAATTCTTGTACGAATAAAACCGCCAGTTACTGTCATAATTAATCCAGCAATTTCCATCTCTAATAGTTTACTGGTTAGCTCTGGAATTGGTAAATCAACTAATGAGGCAATCACATCAACAGCTATAGGTTGGTGATGGATCACAGCAAAAATTTCGGGATACAAAATACTGTCATCATGTTGTTTTTTTTCTTGCCGCACCATTGTTGATAAATAACCGTTATAGTGTTCTAAAATATCGATAGGTTGAGTCACTAAATAGGCACCTTGTTTAATTAAATAATGGGTTCCACTACAGTTTTGATTATCAATATCCCCAGGTAAAGCAAACACATCACGATTTTGTTCAATAGCATAACGCGCAGTAATTAACGATCCACTTTTTTCAGAGGCTTCAACAACAAACGTGCCTAAACTTAATCCACTTATAATCCGATTACGTCTTGGAAAGTACGCAGCTCTCGCGTTTTCAAAGGGCAAAAATTCAGATACTAACGCACCATTTTGTGCCAAAATATCTTGCGCGAGTTTAAGATTAGATGTTGGTGCGATCTTAGCTAAGCCACTGCCAAGAACAGCTATAGTATCACCCGATACTTCAAGAGCACCTCGATGGCAAATTGCATCTAAACCAAGCGCTAAACCACTGGTTATCGTTAAACCATTAATCGCAAGCTCACCTGCAAAATATCGCCCCCATTGCGCACCATATTCACTAAATTCACGGCTACCGACCATCGCAATTTGGGGGGAAGATAACAGCTGAGCATTTCCCATTACAAATAAAAATATAGGGGGCGAACTGATTTGCTTTAGTAAAGCGGGATAGTGTAAATCACAATAAGCGATCAACGATCTGGGTGGGCAAGAATTATTTAACCAATTGAGCACCGGTTCAAAATGTAAATAAGAGATAGATAAGCAATGTGTTTGTTGAGTTTTGCTTAAACCTAATTTTTCTAATAAAAAAGGAACATCCTTAATTTGATTAGGTAGACCAGATACAAAAAACTGACCCAATTTTTTAAAAATAGCCAGTTTTCCATGACCAAGCATTGAAATTCGGAGCAAGAATTCATATTTACTCATTACATTCCTCTTGATTCACATCTAAAACAGATGCCTTAACTTGAATTGATAAGATATATTTTATCAATAGCCAACTAAGGCTATTCATTACCAAGATAAATGTTTACAATGTGAGCAAGTTGATAAAACCTAACAAATGAGGAGTAGATCGAACAATTTATGGCTATTTTACCGGTATTACGTTTTCCTGACGAACGACTTCGCAAAGTTGCAAAACCTGTAACTAATTTTACACCTGAGCTACAAACCATCATTGATAATATGATTGAGACAATGTACGCCGAAAATGGTATTGGACTTGCGGCAACTCAAGTCGATGTACATGAACAAATTATTGTTATTGATGTTTCGGAAGACAAAAGTCAAGTTTATGTCATTATTAATCCAGAGGTTATTAGTCAAGAAGGTGAAACAGGTATTGAAGAAGGTTGTTTATCAGTTCCTGATTGCCGTGGATTTGTACCAAGAGCAGAAAAAATTAAAATTAAAGCACTTGATCGCCATGGTAACCCTTACCAAATTGATGCCGATGAATTATTTGCTATTTGTATTCAACATGAAATGGATCACTTAAAAGGTAAATTATTTGTTGATTACCTTTCACCATTAAAACGTCAACGAATTGAACAAAAAATGAAAAAATTGACGCGAGAAGAGCAACGCAATAAATAAGTTTAGCCGCCCTTTTAAGGCGGCTCATTTTTTACTTTATTTAGCAACAATTACCATAGCTGGACGAATTAATCGACCATTTAACGTGTAACCTTTTTGAATGGTATTTACGATTTGACCTGATTGATGTTCAGGTGACTCAACCATACTAATCGCTTGATGTAAGTCTGGATTTAATTGTGAATCTTGGGTGTTAATCACTTCAATACCAAATTTTTTCACGGTATCTAAAAATGATTTTAAGGTCAGCTCTAAGCCTTCAACCGTTGCTTGATGCTGTGGATTATCCTTATCAGTTGATTCTAAAGCACGTTCTAGATTATCAATGACAGGTAATAATTCGTTCGAAAACTTTTCAAGCGCAAATTTACGGGCTTTATCAACATCTTGCTCTACACGTTTGCGCACGTTGTCGATCTCGGCACGAGCACGAATCATGGCTTCGCTTTCATTCTTTTTAGCAATTTGTAATTCTTGTTCAAGCTCGGCAATTCGTGCATCTTTCACTTTTAATTGCTCATCAACATTAGGTTGAGCTTGTGTAGCTTGCTCGTTTGATGATTCGGTTGCGGTATCAATGTTAGATTCATTTTCTGACATATTCTTATCTTGCTCTGTCATACGGTACTCCAAATGTAGTCGAAAACTTAGTTAATAACGGTTATTATGGGGACAAATTTTATTATTACAAGCTTAACAATAAGTTGATAGATATTTTTTTGACTGTTATAAAAAAATACAGCAATTTATATCTAACAATAACAAGGATATTCTATGAGTGCACCATTTAAATGTATTGGCTTAATTGGCATTCCAAGAAAACTTGAGGCAATCGAAACACATAGCGTACTCTATGATTGGCTGGTTAAATTGGGAATTGAGGTTTTAGTTGAAGACCGATTAGCGGAATATATTAAATTCCCAGCCAAAGTTTATGCTTCACTAGATAAAATAGGTGAGCAGGCAGATTTGGCTATCGTGGTAGGGGGCGATGGTAATATGTTGCGCTCAGCACGTTGCTTATCACACTATAAAATAAAGGTAATTGGCGTCAATCGTGGCAATCTGGGTTTTTTAACCGATATTTCACATGAAAAAGTGATCGAGCAGTTAAGCCCTGTGATTGCAGGTGAATATGATGACGATCCTCGCTTTTTAGTCGAAGTCTCTATTTATGATAATGGCAAATTAATCAATTCTGGTTTTGCCGTTAATGAAATTGTCGTTACGCCAAATACCGTTGCGCATATGATTGATTATGATGTCTACATCAATGAACGTAATGCCTTTTCACAGCGGGCTGATGGCTTAATTATTGCCACACCAACTGGCTCAACAGCCTATTCTTTATCTGCCGGCGGACCTATTTTAGCTCCGCATTTAGATGCTTTAATTATTACACCTATGTTTCCGCATTCATTAGCAGTTAGGCCATTAGTTATTAAAAGTGACAACCCTATTCACCTTAAATTTCCAACCACCGCACTCGATCTAAATATCGCCTGTGACAGTCAAATAATTTTACCGGTGAAACCAAGTCAGGATGTGATTATTCGTCGTTCAGAGTATGAATTTAACCTAATTCACTCTAAAGACTATGATTACTTTAATAATCTTTCAACTAAACTTGGCTGGTCACAAAAAATGTATTAGCCAATTTAAATGGCCCTTTTTTAGCTAAAATCATTATGCAAGACAACTCGCTTGTTAAGATAAAAACAAGCGATAATAAAAGAAAGCAAAACAATATTGTTTTTAAATCAGCAGTTAATCAGATAAGTTAATAGATAAACAGTAATAGATGAAAAAATAGCGGCGATAACGTCATCGACCATAATCCCAAATCCACCTGGTACACGCTTATCAAACCAACGAATAGGCCACGGTTTTGCCATATCAAATATTCTAAATGCAACAAAAGCAATCATGACCCAGAGAATAGAAACTTGTGGAATAAAAAATAAGGTTATCCACATGCCGACAAACTCATCCCAAACGATATGTCCCGAATCATGAGTATGCGTATCATCAGATGTTTTTTGACATAAAAAACAACCAAATATAAAGGCAACAACCATCAATACCCAGTATAAAATGGGTTGCAAGCCATTAAATAATAACCAACATGGAATTGCCATTAATGAGCCCATGGTTCCTGGCATAATAGGCGATAAACCACTGCCTAGCCCAACCGCTAAAAAATGGATTGGATTGGTAAGTTTTAGGTATTTTTTAAAATCTTTATTGCGATCTTGTTTAGTCATTATGTCGTGATTCTTATTGATAAAATTTTGCCGACTAAAGTCGGCAAATCATAAAAAGCTAATGCCTTATAAGCATTAAGTCCAGATAGGTATATTATTCGTCTTTAGTTAAGGTTGCAACCATGACAGCTTTAATGGTGTGTAGTCGATTTTCGGCTTCATCAAAAACAATACTATGCTCGGATTCAAAAACTTCATCTGTCACTTCTAAGCCATTTTTCAAACCATATTGAGCAGCCATCTGTTTACCAACAGTCGTATTCATATCATGAAAAGCTGGTAGGCAATGCATAAATTTAACTTTAGGGTTGCCAGTTAATTTGATCACATTTTGGTTGACTTGGTATGGGGTTAATAATTTTACTCGCTCATCCCATACTTCTTTCGGTTCGCCCATTGATACCCAAACATCGGTATAGAGGAAATCAACATCTTTTACACCTTCGGCAACATCTTCTGTTAAGATAATTTTAGCACCAGTGGTTTTGGCTATCGCTTGGCATTTTTGCACCAGTTCAGCTTCAGGTTGGCAAGCTTTCGGCGCAACAAGGCGAATTTCCATTCCCATTAATGCCGCGCCTTCCATTAATGAGTTGCCCATATTATTACGTGCATCCCCCAAGTAAGCAAATTTAACACTATTTAAAGCTCGATTTCCAATATGCTCTTGCATGGTCATAAAGTCAGCAAGGATTTGGGTTGGATGCGCTTCGGTAGTTAAACCATTCCAAACCGGCACACCAGCATATTTTGCTAAGGTTTCAACAATATCTTGCCCATAACCTCGATATTCAATACCGTCATACATTCGACCAAGCACTCGTGCAGTATCAGCAATCGACTCTTTATGACCAATTTGACTACCACTTGGTCCCAAATAAGTCACTTGTGCACCTTGATCGTAAGCACCAACTTCAAATGCACAGCGGGTACGAGTAGAGTCTTTTTCAAAAATTAAAGCGATATTTTTACCTGATAAATGTTTTTTTTCCGCTCCTTGGTACTTAGCCTGTTTTAATTCAATAGCAAGATTAATTAATTGATTAATTTCTGCTGGTGTGAAATCGAGTAATCTTAAGAAATGGCGCTGATAAAACCCGTGCATGCAATACCCCTTTAGTTATCATGATTTGAATAATTTTATTTGAATAATTATTCACTTTCAAGCCAATTTTTCAAAAATCAATAACAACCCCCAAAACCCAGCTAAAATCTCAAAAATTAGACATTATTATTTAGTTATTTTTAATAATAATACTTTTTTTATTTAAAATATTGTAATAAACTAGCCGAGTGCTGTATATGGAAAGATAAGCAAGATTGAATTTTTATTCAATTTAAATATATTTTTATTCAAAAGGTCTTTTTAATTATGCAAACTTATGCCCTCCTTATGTTACAAGATGGTTCAACATTTATTGGTAAATCAATCGGCGCTGACGGACAAACAGTTGGCGAAGTCGTTTTTAATACATCAATGACTGGCTATCAAGAAATCCTAACTGATCCCTCTTATTGCGAGCAAATCGTTACCTTAACTTATCCACACATTGGTAATGTCGGTACGAATGATGCCGATGCCGAATCTAGTCAAGTTTATGCTAAAGGTTTAATCATTCGTGATTTGCCCCTAATAACCAGCAATTACCGTAGTGAGCTTGATCTTTCAAGCTATTTAAAAAAGCATAATGTCATTGCTATTGCAGATATCGATACCCGTCGTTTAACCAGAATATTGCGTGAAAAAGGTGCACAACATGGCGTAATAATAACAGCAACAAATAAACAAACCTTATTGGATAATGCCCAAGCGGCCAAGCAACAAGCAATAAATTTTAAAGGATTATCAGGATTAGATTTAGCAAAAGAAGTGACTTGCACAAAAAGCTATATCTGGACACAAAGTATATGGACAAGAGAGAATGAAAATCCTATGCCGAAAGCTGAGAACACGCTACCTTTGCATGTTGTTGCTTATGATTTTGGCGTAAAACGAAATATTTTACGAATGTTAGTTGAGCGAGGATGTAAATTAACAGTAGTACCAGCCAAAACACCCGCAGCTGAAGTATTAGCACTAAACCCAGATGGCATATTCCTATCAAATGGTCCTGGTGATCCCGCACCCTGTACTTATGCTATAGATGCAATTAAGGCATTTTTAACCACTAATATTCCTATCTTTGGTATCTGCTTAGGTCATCAACTGTTAGCACTGGCGTGTGGTGCAAAAACCATAAAAATGAAATTTGGACATCATGGCGGTAATCATCCCGTTAAAGATTTAGAAAATAATCGCGTCATGATCACTGCGCAAAATCATGGTTTTGCTGTCGATGAAGCCAGTTTACCGAGCAATTTGCGCGCTACACATAAATCTTTATTTGATGATTCATTGCAAGGTATTCATCACAATCAAAAACCGGCTTTTAGCTTTCAAGGCCATCCTGAAGCAAGCCCTGGCCCCCATGATGCCGCCCCCCTTTTTGATCACTTTATTGAATTAATAAAAATTTATAAGCAGGAGCAATAACATGGCTAAGCGAACAGATATCAAATCGATTTTAATTATTGGCGCTGGTCCAATTGTTATTGGTCAAGCTTGTGAATTTGATTATTCAGGCGCTCAAGCCTGTAAAGCCCTACGTGAAGAAGGTTATCGCGTTATTTTAGTTAATTCGAATCCGGCAACCATTATGACAGATCCAGAGATGGCCGATGCCACCTATATAGAACCTATTCACTGGTCAACCGTTGCCAAAATCATCGAACAAGAAAGGCCTGACGCCATTTTACCAACTATGGGCGGGCAAACGGCACTAAACTGCGCTTTAGAGCTTGAAAAGCAAGGTATTTTAAAGCAATTTAATGTTGAAATGATCGGTGCCACCGCTGATGCTATCGATAAAGCTGAAGATCGTAAGCGCTTTGACCAAGCGATGAAAAAAATAGGACTTGATACAGCACGTTCAGGTATTGCACACTCATTAAAAGAGGCTTATGTCGTACTTGAACAAGTTGGCTTTCCTTGCATTATTCGTCCTTCATTTACGATGGGTGGAACTGGCGGTGGTATCGCCTATAACACCGAAGAGTTTGAAGAGATTTGTGCTCGAGGATTGGATCTTTCTCCCACCAATGAACTATTGATTGATGAATCTTTGATAGGTTGGAAAGAGTATGAAATGGAAGTTGTTCGAGACAAAAATGATAACTGTATTATTGTTTGTTCGATCGAAAATTTGGATCCTATGGGCATCCATACGGGTGACTCTATTACTGTTGCTCCTGCTCAAACATTAACCGATAAAGAATACCAAATCATGCGTAATGCGTCGATTGCGGTACTGCGTGAAATCGGTGTCGAAACCGGCGGCTCAAATGTACAATTTTCGGTCGATCCTAAAACAGGGCGACTTATTGTTATCGAAATGAACCCACGTGTATCACGCTCATCTGCACTAGCATCGAAAGCAACTGGCTTTCCTATTGCCAAAATCGCCGCTAAATTAGCGGTTGGTTATACGCTTGATGAACTTTCCAATGATATTACTGGCGGTAAAACACCTGCGTCATTTGAGCCGTCTATCGATTATGTTGTGACAAAAATACCTCGCTTTAACTTCGAAAAATTTGCCGGATGTAATGACCGTTTAACGACCCAAATGAAATCAGTGGGCGAAGTGATGGCCATTGGTCGAACTTTTCAAGAATCATTACAAAAGGCACTACGAGGGCTTGAAGTCGGTGCGTGTGGTTTTGATCCGAAAATTGAAAATTATGATGATGAAAAAAATCTCAGCAAAATACGGTATGAACTGCAAGAAGCAGGAGCTGAACGCATTTGGTATATCGCAGATGCTTTTCGAGCAGGCTTTAGTTTAGATGAAATCTTCACACTAACAAATATCGATCGCTGGTTTTTAGTGCAGATTGAAGAACTTATTAGCCTTGAAAACCAACTAAAATCACAATCATTAGCTAGCCTTAATTCAGAATCATTATGGCAACTTAAGCGTAAAGGTTTTTCAGATTTACGTATCGCTAAACTGCTAAATGTCAAAGAGCAAGACGTTCGTGATCGACGAAACCAATACGATATTCATCCGGTTTATAAACGCGTTGATACTTGTGCCGCTGAGTTTGCAACCGACACCGCTTATCTTTACTCAACTTATGAGCAAGAGTGTGAAGCTAAGCCACAATTTAATCGTCCTAAAATCATGATATTAGGTGGTGGACCGAATCGAATTGGGCAAGGAATTGAGTTTGATTACTGTTGCGTGCATGCAGCGCTGGCGCTACGTGAAGATGGTTATGAAACCATTATGGTGAATTGCAATCCCGAAACGGTATCAACCGATTATGATACTTCAGATCGACTCTATTTTGAGCCTGTCACGCTTGAAGATGTATTAGAAATTGCTTATGTAGAAAAACCAAATGGGGTTATTGTGCAGTATGGTGGACAGACACCTTTAAAATTGGCTCGTGCGCTTGAAGCGGCTGGCATACCGATTATTGGTACCTCACCTGATTCGATCGATAAAGCGGAAGACCGAAAACGCTTTCAAGCTATTGTTGAAAAATTAAAATTAAAACAGCCCGTTAATGCTACTGTTACCGATATTGAAGATGCGGTGATTAAGGCCGAACAGATTGGTTATCCCTTAGTGGTTCGACCATCTTATGTTTTAGGTGGACGAGCAATGGAAATTGTTTATAACGAACAAGATCTACGGCGTTATTTTAAAACCGCAGTCAGTGAATCGAATAATGCACCGGTATTACTTGATCACTTTTTAGATGATGCCATTGAAGTTGATATTGATGTGATTGCCGACGGTGAACAAATTGTAATTGGTGGCATTATGGAACATATTGAACAAGCCGGCATTCACTCGGGAGATTCTGCTTGTTCATTACCAACGTATACTCTCAGTCCAGAAATTTTAGATAAATTACGCAAGCAAGCCAAACAATTAGCACAGGAACTTAATGTTAAAGGTTTGATGAACGGTCAATTTGCGATTAAAAATAATGATGTGTATCTGATCGAAATCAATCCTCGAGCCGCACGTACGGTACCATTTGTGTCAAAAGCTACCGGTTTGCCCTTAGCAAAAATTGCAGCTAGAGTAATGACAGGACAATCACTTGCTAAACAAAATATCACCAAGGAAGTCATTCCTCCTTACTTTTCGGTTAAAGAGGTGGTATTACCGTTTAATAAATTTAGCGGCGTTGACCCCATTTTAGGGCCTGAAATGCGATCCACAGGTGAAGTAATGGGAATTGGAAAAACCTTTGCCGAAGCCTTTGCTAAAGCACAGTTGGGTAGTTTATCGAATATGAAAAAATCGGGGAAAGCGCTCTTATCAGTTCGTGATCAAGATAAAACTCGCCTACTCCAAGTGGCTAAGCGACTTGTTGCACATGGCTTTACAATTGATGCCACTACCGGCACAGCTAAAATATTGCAACAAGCCGGTATTGCTTGTCAAATCGTTAAAAAAGAGAACGAAGGTCGACCCAATATTCATGACCATATTAAAAATGGTGAATATAGTTATATTCTTAATACCACTTCGGGACGCGCAGCCATTGAAGCATCAAAAATCCTGCGTCGAAGTGCAATACAATATAAAGTACACTACGATACAACGATGAATGCAGCCTATGCCACCACCGCTGCACTCGATTGCGATCCGGCAAAAACCGTTATACCATTACAAGCACTGTACCAATAAGTTTTGGGCAAAATCAGCCTGTAAAATGATAGGGGGAGTAATATGCGATTACTGCGTTATGGTTTGAAAGGAAATGAGAAACCAGCCATCTTAGATGACCAAGATCAACTGCGCGATCTAAGTGCAGTAATTGCCGATATTGATGCACAAACATTAGCCGATAATGTGCTAACAAAAATTAGCCAAATGGATATTGATACGCTACCAATAGTTAATCGTCCTGAGCGTATTGCCCCTTGTGTTGGTAAAGTCGGTAAATTTATCTGTATTGGTTTGAACTATATCGATCATGCAAAAGAAACTGGCGCGCCAATTCCTAACGAACCAGTTATTTTCAATAAATGGACCAGTGCCATTAGTGGTGCTAATGATAATATTGTATTACCCCGAGGCTCAACCCATACCGATTGGGAAGTAGAGCTAGGAATCATCATAGGCAAAGAAGGTAAATATATTCAAGAGCAAGATGCATTAACTTATGTTGCTGGTTATTGCGTGGTTAATGATGTTTCTGAACGTGATTATCAAAAAAATCGTGGTGGAACTTGGGACAAAGGTAAAGGTTGCGATAGTTTTGGCCCTATTGGACCTTGGCTAGTCACAGCCGACGAAATTAAAGATCCACAAAATCTTGAATTATGGTTAGAAGTCGATGGCAAACGCTATCAACACAGTCATACCAGTAATATGATTTTTGATGTTAAACAGATCATAAGTTATGTCAGCCAATTTATGAGTTTACAAGCGGGTGATATTATCGCAACAGGTACACCCGCTGGCGTTGGTCTTGGTATTAAACCTAAACCAATCTTTTTGAAAGCAGGACAAAAGGTTCGTTTAGGCATTGCCCAATTAGGTATTCAAGAGCATTTAGTTGTCAGTGAATAATTGTGTTTATTGCAATAACGAGCTTAATACCCAATAAAAAACATTAAAGCTTTGATGCTTTTAATGCTTCCCTAACTTGCATTAAAACTTCACCCAATAAGTTTTGACCTCGCCATTTAGTCATATTAAAGCGCATCTCATCATCCATACTTAAACCTATTCCCCAAATTTTATCGTATGGACTTGCCTCTGCTAATACTTTACCTTTGGTCGATAATAAATAGGTTTTGAGCTCAGCATTTTGCGAAAACTTAGCTAAATTCCCTTTAAAAACTATCTCTTTTTTATGAATATTCCAAATATTATCATCAAAATTAGTTACCTTTTTACCCAGATTTTTCTGCATTTTGGCAGAAGACGTCGCTAAAATAGCATTAGCACAATCCAAATCTTGAAATAACATTGCCTTAGCATACATCATCCATTGTTCGGTACTGGTAAACTCAATATCATCAATAACAAAACGACAAGGATACCATTGTGACAAGTAATGATCTGGGCTAAAAAAGAAAATCATTTTCTTTTTTCCAACTGGTTTCATGTATTAACATCACCTTTTAAAGATAAGTTTATCGTCAAATTAACCAATAAAACCACACCATAATAATGCATTTTATTGGCTAATTATTGATGATCGATAATTAAGTTAACAATTAACTTTTTATACTATTTATTAGCCGCAGCCATGGCTAAGATATCAGCCTCTGTCAATTTATGGGTAGGATTAGCAAACGCATAGCAAGTTGGTTTTTTGTCAATAAATACTTCAGTAGTAAATTGTAGATCGTTAATATCTTCAAAAATCCAAGTAGAAATATAATAGTGTTGTGTATCTTTCATATGATAATAAAGGTGAGTACCACATACTTGACAAAATGCTCTTTCTGCCCATTGAGATGAATTATAAACACTAATGTTTTCTTGCCCTTCAACCGCTATTTGTCCATCATACATTAATGTCATAAATGGCCCCGCACCCCATTTACGACAAGTATTACAATGACAAGCACTAAATTGGGTATTTTTAAAAGGTACCGTTAATTTAACCTTTCCACATAAACATGATCCATGATATTGATTAGACATAATTCATCCTATTATTTAATTAATTGTGTAAATATTCTAACAATAAAAACAGGAAATAAATTAAAAATACAACTTATGTTGTGAATAAATTTCAGATTACAGGTGTATTTATGTAAAGAGATAGCCTATATTTACTTAATAATGTTTAAATATAGGACAGTTAAACCAAAAAGGTATTGCTTTATTATTTTATTACTATATTATAGCTCACCTCTTTGACGCGGGGTGGAGCAGCTTGGTAGCTCGTCGGGCTCATAACCCGAAGGTCGTTGGTTCAAATCCAGCCCCCGCAACCAATTTTCTGTCTAATCTATCTTTTCTAAGCCGATTTTGGCACTGCTAATAACGTTGATACCGCTTCACTGATTCTTCTAGCGATATAACTATTGTTCATAGTATATAAATGAATACCGTCAACATTTTGTGAAACTAAATCCACAATCTGATCGATAGCATAAGCAATACCAGCATCACGGAATGCATCAGGATGATGTTCATATTTTTCCATCATCTGTTTGAACTTCTTCGGTAGATTCACACCACACATTGAAACCATACGTTCAATTTGATTTTTATTCGTTACCGGCATAATGCCTGCTTCAATTGGTACGTTAATCCCCATATCACGCGCTTTATCTAAAAACGCATAGAAATAATCATTATCAAAAAAGAGCTGTGAGATTAACTGATCGGTACCTGCATTCACCTTTTCTTTTAAATGAATCAGATCTTGTTTAAGGGTAGCTGCTTCAAGATGTCCCTCTGGATAGCATGCGCCAATAATATTAAAATCCCCATTTTCTTTAATGAACGATACTAATTCGCTGGCAAAACGAAAATCATTTTTGGGTTGTACATTCGGACTAATATCACCACGTAACGCTAAGACATTATCAATACCTGCACATTTTAGCTCATGTAAAATTTTACTCATCTCAGCTTTATCAAAATTAATACCCGGTAAATGGGCAACACTCTCAATACCATAAGTGTGTTTAACTGAATGTGCAATATCAATGGTGGTTTGACCATTTAAACTACCGCCTGCTCCATATGTAACACTGATAAAATCAGGCTTAAAATAGCCAAGTTCACGTAATGTGCTATAGATAGTCTCTAATGGTGATGTTTTTTTGGGTGGAAAAACTTCAAAAGAGAACACCGTTTTTTTATTAAAAAGTAAATTTGTTTTCATCTGTTTCATCCATTCGTGTGACAACGATTGTCCTTACTGACATTTCCGCCACCAAAAAAGGTGGCGGAATCTGAGGTATAACCAAGAGACCTTACTTGGCAAACAGAGTATTAATTAAGTGTTTTTCTAACTTCTAAGGTTGCTTGTACTAAATGCTCTAAGCTTTCAACCACTTCTTTTTCGCCTCGAGTTTTTAAGCCACAATCTGGATTGATCCAAAGTTTTTGCTTGTCAATTTTTGCTAGTAATTTCTCAATGGTTGCTTTAATTTCAGCAACAGGCGGAACACGTGGTGAATGGATATCATATACACCAGGCCCAACTTCTGTTTTAAAGTTATTAGCTTTAAGCACATCAATTAATTGTAGATTTGAGCGTGAAGCTTCAAACGAAATCACATCGGCATCCATTGCGTCGATATCTTTAATAATATCTGCAAATTCGCTATAACACATATGGGTATGAATTTGTGTATCAGCTTGTACTTTGCTGTGTACTAATCTAAATGATGGAATTGCCCAATCAAGGTATTCACTGTTCCAATCCGCTTTACGTAATGGTAATTTTTCTTTAAGTGCGGCCTCATCAATTTGAATGATTTTAATACCAGCAGCTTCAAGATCTAATACTTCATCACCTATGGCTAACGCAATTTGGAATACTGATTCTTTTTGTGAAATATCTTCACGTGGGAATGACCAGTTAAGAATTGTCACAGGTCCTGTCAACATACCTTTAACAGGTTTATCAGTAAGGCTTTGCGCATATTTTGAATATTCAACCGTAATCGGTTTAGAACGTGAAATATCACCCCATACAATTGGTGGCTTAACACAACGAGTACCATAAGATTGAACCCATGCTTTTTCGGTAAAGACAAAGCCATTTAAGCTTTCACCAAAATACTCCACCATGTCATTACGTTCAAATTCACCGTGAACTAATACATCAATACCAATTTTTTCTTGAAGCTTGATACATTCTGCAATTTTTTGCTTATTAAACTCAGTATATTCATTCAAACAAATTTCACCTTTTTTGAATTTTGCACGATTTACGCGCACATCTGGTGTTTGTGGGAAAGAACCAATAGTCGTGGTTGGCAATAGTGGTAAATTAAAGGCTTTCTTCTGTGTTGCCTCACGTACTGAAAATTCCGGTAAACGGGTAAAATCAGACGCTTTTAACGCAGCCACTTTTTCACGTACAGAATGATTTGCCCCTTCACGTTCACGGGTAAATAATGTTTGATTTGCTTTATAAGCTGCATTATTTTCAGGATTAGCTTCTTTAAATAATTGTCCCAACTCTGCAAGTTCTTGCAGTTTTTCTTGAGCAAAAGCAAAGTAAGCACGTTGTTGAATGGTTAGTTTGGTTTCATTCTGCAACGTATAAGGTACATGTAATAATGAGCATGAAGTATTAATAACGATGTTAGCCGCTTTTTGTTTAATCTTACCAAGTAAAGCTAACGTTTTTTGATAATTATTTTTCCAGATGTTTTTACCATTAACAACACCTGCAAATAACACTTTATTCGCTGGAAAACCATTAGCTTCAAGTAATGCTAATGATTGTTTTCCTTCAACAAAATCAAGACCAATACCATCGAATGGCAGAGCAACTAACTCTTTATAACAATCACGTACATCACCAAAATAGGTTTGTAGAACCACTTTAGTTGCACCTTTGACAGATAAGATTGCTTGATAAAGCTCAGTAAATAAAGCGATATCATTTTGATTAAGATCAGTGACTAAAATTGGCTCATCAATTTGAATCCACTCTGCACCTAATGCCGTAAATTTTTGAATAATATCTTGATAAGCTTTAATAATATCAGCTTTAAAGTCAGTGATTTTTTTATTACCTAAATATTGAGCCAATTTAAAAAAGGTTAATGGACCAACTAAAACAGGTTTAGTTTGAATACCGAGTGCTTTTGCTTCTTGATACTCATCAAATGGTTTGTTGCCAGCTAATTTAATTTGCACTGAATCTTCAATTTCAGGCACTAAATAATGATAATTGGTATTGAACCATTTTTTCATTGCTAAAGCTCGCACATCGCCTTTGTCACCTTGATAGCCACGCGCCATCGCAAAATAGCGATCAAGCTCAGGCAAACCTAAATCTTGATAACGCTTTGGAATCACATTAAGTAAACAAGCGGTATCTAAAACCGCATCATAAAATGAAAAGTCATTAGATGAGATATAAGCAATTTTTTGTGCACTTTGTTGTTTTAAGTGCTCTGCACGAAGCGCTTTTGCTTCGTTTAATAATTCAGCTTGGGTTTTATTGCCTTTAAAATAAGCTTCAGTTGCAAACTTAAGTTCACGAAGTTTACCAACACGAGGATAACCAATAACAGCAGTATTCATTTTTGTTTCCTTTTCATCTTAATCACATTTCTTTAGTGGTTAAAAAGATAACAAAAAAAATTGTTATTGAATAATTCTACTTTTTTATTGGTTAATATAGTTTTTAGCTATAACAAATATAATTATCAGCAAAAAAAATCCCGCTATTAGCACAATAGCGGGATTGGTTTTTATTTTATCGAATTACTTACGCCATTCACCACGAATTGGTCTTGAAAAATGAGCAAGTACAGCAATCATACAAATTTCAATTGATACGCCCCAATAGATGTGACCTAAAATTTCACTCCAAAGTTCATAACCATTTAAATTCCATAACCAACCCACTGTTCCTTCTGGATCATAAGCAGGATGACGAAAACCGAGTAATGGAATTAAAAATCCATGCATGGCAACGGTAATAATAATGCCGTAAAACGCACCATACCATAAACGAATATTATTCCAAAAATAAGCGATAAAAACATACACAAAGGCAAAAGCAAAACTAAATAACCAATGGTAAAGTGTCACCGCTCCTGATACTGTCGCCGTTTGATAGACATAATCAAGAGAGTGAGAGTTAATACCTAACCAGCCAAGCCATGCATCAATATGTGCTGCTGGTGGTGAAATTTCGCCAGGAACGCGAGGCGGCATATTGACTTCAGAGCCCCATTTTACTAATGCACTAATAAACCCACCAATAAGTGTGGTCCAAATAATAATTTGCCGATTTGTTTTATTTCCAAACATTTAGATTAATTCCTAATATTATTGTTAATATGTTTTTAAATTATATTACACATTAATCCACGAAAAAATAAAATTTAGTTAGTTGGCAAAAATTCTTTAACAAAAGAGAGGAACCTTATAAACCTGCATAAAATTAACCCACTAAAATTTAACGCAACCATTTGATAATTAATAAAATATAAATCAATCTTACAATAAGAGTTATAAGCATTTAAAAAGTATATTAAAGGGATTATATTAGTTATTAATAAAAATTATTCGAATATAAAAATATGCATTGTGAGCTAAATCGAGTATTTATATACTATAGATAACTGGCTTAATGAAATGAAAGGTTATTTTTATTTGATAATGATTCTCATTATCAATATAATAAAAACATACACTTTACTGTAGAGATCTTAGTTATGTTAAAAACATCGACAATAAGCCTTGAAGAAATCAATAATACAGTCCAAATTCCGGATCCTCAGTCTGGTTTTTTTCGAAAACTCTGGGCTTTTTCAGGACCTGGCGCATTAGTTGCTGTCGGTTATATGGATCCGGGTAACTGGATCACCTCTATACAAGGTGGCGCCCTTTATAGTTATCTGTTACTGTCAGTCATATTAATATCGAGTTTAATTGCTATGCTTTTGCAAGCGATGTGCGTCAAAATAGGCATAGTCACTGGTATGGATCTTGCTCAAGCAACAAAATCGATGGTAGGCAAAAAATTTTCTTTTTGTTTATGGATATCAACTGAATTGGCAATTATCGCTACAGAAATAGCAGAAGTGATTGGTAGCGCTGTCGCATTAAACCTTTTATTTGATATCCCGCTATTAATCGGTGTGTTATTAACAGTCTTCGATGTTTTCATTTTATTAATATTAATGAGATTTGGTTTTAGAAAAATAGAAGCTATCGTATTTTGCTTAATTGCAACGATATTTATTATTTTTTCTTACGAAGTTTTACGAGCCTCTCCTCAATTTAGTGACATAATTAATGGGTTTATTCCTAAAATAGATATTTTTACTCAATCAATTAAAGGTCATGACTCAGCATTAGTGATTGCACTAGGTATTGTTGGCGCAACGGTCATGCCTCATAATTTATATCTACATTCATCGATTGTCCAAACTCGAAAATATAATAGAACAAAAACATCTAGCCTAAAAAATGCTATCAAATATGCAACTATTGACTCTAATATACAATTATCTTTTTCATTTATTATCAATTGTCTGTTATTAATTCTTGGCGCTTCGCTTTTTTATGGTAATGATCCTGACAATCTTGGTCGCTTTACTCAGCTTTATGACGCTTTAAAAAATCCGCAAATGGTTGGACCTGTCGCCAGTTCAATAATGGCAACATTATTTGCTGTTGCTTTACTTGCATCGGGTCAAAACGCCACAATAACCGGCACACTTACTGGACAGATAGTAATGGAAGGTTTTATTAATCTATCTATTCCTCTTTGGGCTCGTAGAATGATAAGCCGAGGATTAGCAGTCGCCCCTGTTATTTTATGCATCTATATATGGGGTGAAAAAGAGAGCATTGTTGAAAATTTATTAATCTATACTCAAGTATTTCTCAGTATCGCCTTACCTATATCAATGGTTCCTTTATTGTTGGTCACTTCCAACAAAAAAATCATGGGCGAATTTGTTAATTGCAAATTAACTATCATATTAGGATGGTTAGCGGCTATTGCACTGGTTCTACTCAACCTACAGTTAATTTATGAAGTTATTAGTTCACTATTCTAAATAGATCACTTTAAAGCCATAAATAGACAACTATTCATGGCTTTTTATCTATTTTATCCCACTAATTAATGATCATTTACTTTTTACCAAAAAGCATTATCAATAACATAAACAGCCCAAAAGCAATTAAAATAAAGCTTAGCATGCATTGTTGACTAACTAATTAATTACACATCTTTATTTCACCAAAAAACTGTATTTATTTACAGTGTTTTTACTGTTATACTGCCTACATTATAACTAGTCTTATGTATTCATTATTATGATAACGCAATTAACTATTAATAATTTTGCTATTGTTGATCAGCTACTGGTTGACTTTACCTTAGGTATGACAGCAATAACGGGTGAAACAGGTGCCGGTAAATCTATTGCTATTGATGCATTAGGGTTGTGTTTAGGTAATCGTTCTGATGCTTCATCCATTCGCTATGGTGCAGAACGTGTTGATATTTCTGCTTGTTTTGTACTTGATGATACACCAGCCGCTTTTAATTGGCTTACTGAAAATCAACTTGATGAAGGTAATGAATGTATATTACGAAGAGTAATTAACCAAGATGGCCGTTCTAAAGCATTTATAAACGGGCGAACGGTTCCTATTTCACAATTAAAAGATTTAGGGCAAATGTTAATTCAAATTCATGGACAACATGAACATCAACGTTTGCTACGTAGTGACTATCAGCAACTTCTATTAAATCATTATATGAATGAGCCAATATTACTTGCACAAATGCAACAAGCTCACAAACAATGGAAAGTCGCTCGACAAGCTTATCAACAATATGAAACATCACGCCAAGAACGTGATGCTCATATGCAACTGTTACAATATCAACTTAAAGAGTTAAATGAGTTTTCGCCAATTGAAGGTGAATACCAACAAATAGACGAAGAATACAAACGATTATCTAATAGCGAACAACTGATTAATCTAAGTCAACAATCAGTTATGCTATTAGACGAAGCCGATGATTACAATGTGAGCAATTTGCTCAGTAGTGTCAAAAATAGCGTTCAGCAGTTAACTGAACTCGATCCAACGCTAAATAATATTTATACCATGTTAGAAGAGGCTTCCATTCAGATTAAAGAAGCAAGCTATGAGCTGCGTCATTACAGTGAAAATCTAGATCTTGATCCAGCTCGGGTTATGCAACTTGAACAACGCCTATCAAAACAAATAGCGTTGGCTCGTAAACATCATGTAGCGCCTGAAGCACTACCAGAATTACACCAACAGTTATTGGCCGAATTTAAACAAATTAACCAGCAAGATGAACAAAGTGAACAACTAAAAGCGGATATTAAAAAATATCATCAAATCGCCATTGAACTTGCAGAAAAGCTACATCAAAAACGATTAACTGTAAGTAAAACCCTAGCTAAAAAAGTAACAGCATTGATGCATGAGTTATCTATGCCAAATGGACAATTAAGCATTGAAATTGCTTATGATGAAAATCGTTTAACTGAAGATGGTGCGGACTTAGTCACTTTTTTAGTGACGACAAATGCAGGACAACAAGCACAACCTTTAGCTAAGGTAGCATCAGGCGGAGAGTTATCACGTATCGCACTTGCTATTCAGGTTTTAACTGCACAAAAAATGGAAACACCTGCGCTAATATTTGATGAAATTGACGTTGGGATTAGTGGACCGACTGCGGCTAAAGTGGGTCAATTATTAAGGCAACTTGGCGAGTCAACACAAGTGATAACTGTCACACATTTACCACAAGTCGCCGGGCAGGCTAATCAACACTATTTTGTTAGTAAGCAAACAAAGGGAAAACAGACTTCAACCGACATGCAAAAATTAGATAATAATGGCCGTTTAAATGAACTCGCTCGATTATTAGGCGGTGATAAAATCACTGATGCAACGTTAGCCAATGCGAAAGAGTTACTTATTATCTAACTGAATTGTGGTAATATAGCGATTTAGACTGAATTATGGGGAAAGCTTGAGCATGAATCTATCTGGTAAACATATTTTATTAGGGATTACAGGCGGTATTGCAGCTTATAAATGCCCTGATCTTGTTCGCCATTTAAAAAAAGCGGGAGCTGAAGTTCGAGTCATTCTTACTGAATCAGCAAGTCATTTTGTCACACCAATGACACTACAAGCAGTTAGTGCAAATCCTGTTTCAAGCGATCTGTTTGATCCTTCGGCTGAGCTTTCAATGAGCCATATCGAACTGGCAAAATGGGCAGATATTGTATTAATCGCACCGGCGACAGCCAATATCATTGCCAAAATCGCCAATGGCATTGCTGACGATTTATTATCAACAGTGTGTTTAGCCACGCCTGCTCAAATTGCTATAGCACCAGCAATGAACCAACAAATGTATAAAGCGATAGCCACACAGCATAATTTATCGGTATTGCATGATAGAAACACCTTAATTCTTGGTCCTGATGAAGGATTCCAAGCCTGTGGTGATATCGGCCCAGGTCGAATGCTTGAACCACAAGTGATTGTCGAAAACCTCAATAACTACTTCACCCAATCATCATTATTAAATGGGATATCAATTACTATTACTGCTGGACCAACGGTTGAAGAAATCGATCCTGTCCGTTATATCAGCAACTACAGTTCAGGAAAAATGGGCTTTGCTATTGCTAAAGCTGCAGCAGAAATGGGCGCAAATGTTACACTTATTAGCGGTCCAGTTAATTTAGATACGCCAAAACATGTCACACGAATCGATGTTAAAAGTGCAAATGAAATGTATAATCAAGCATTAATTGCGGCCAAAAAATCGTCTATTTTTATTGCTTGTGCAGCAGTTGCTGATTTTCGTGCGGCAACAATTGCCACTCAAAAAATAAAAAAAACGGACGATAATGAACTTGTGATTAAATTAGCCAAAAATCCAGACATTGTTGCGAGTGTTGCAGCATTAGAAAATTCAAGGCCTTTTGTTGTTGGTTTTGCCGCAGAAACCAATAATGTTGAAAAATATGCCTTAAAAAAATTAACCACCAAAAATTTAGATTTAATCTGTGCTAATGATGTTTCAGATAAAAAAATTGGCTTTAATTCCGATCAAAATGCATTAACCCTTTATTGGCAAAATGGTGAACAAAGGTTACCATTAAGTAGTAAACAACAATTAGCAAAACAATTACTTGAAGCTGTGATAACACGATACAAAGCGAGTGATAATGAAAAGAAAAATTGATATTAAAATATTAGATAAACGTTTAGGTAATGAGTTTCCACTCCCCACTTATGCAACCGAAGGATCAGCTGGTATTGATTTACGAGCCATGTTTGATAAAACAACCGAAATTAAACCCGGTGAAACAATCTTAACGCCTACCGGTTTATCCATGCATATTGCCGATCCAAACCTAGCGGCATTGGTCTTACCTCGTTCAGGTTTAGGATCTAAAAATGGGATTGTACTCGGTAATTTAGTCGGTTTAATTGATTCTGATTATCAAGGACAGCTTTTTGTTCCAGTATGGAACCGCAGCCAAACCCCTTTTATAATTGAAGCCGGTGATCGAATTGCACAATTGATTATCGTACCTGTGGTACAAGCCGAATTTAACATTGTTGATGAATTTACACTCTCAGCACGAGGGGAAGGTGGATTTGGGCATTCGGGTAAAAAATGATTGTGACCAGCAAAAATAAGAACCGTAAAGAAGATATCTTGCAAGCATTGGCAACAATGCTTGAGTCCAATGAAGGGACTCAACGCATTACCACGGCGAAATTAGCCGCCACTGTTGGTGTTTCTGAAGCAGCGCTTTACCGACATTTTCCAAGCAAAACCAAAATGTTTGAAAGCTTGATTGTTTATATTGAAGATATACTGCTTTCACGCATCAATACCATTATGCAAGATGAGCCTAAAACATTCACCCGCTTGCAACTTATTTTAGCACTAATATTAGGTTTTTCAGAAAAAAACCCTGGATTAACTAGGATTATGACTGGGCATGCGCTAATGTTTGAACAAGAACAATTACAAGAGCGAATCAGTCAATTATTTGAACGAATAGAAACTCAAATAAAGCAAGTTTTGCGTGAACGAAAAATTCGCGAAGGGGTTGCTTTTACCACTGATGAACGTATTTTATCTAGTCAATTATTAGCATTTTGTGAAGGGATGATGTCACGTTATTCTCGTTCAGGCTTTAAATATCTTCCTACCACCAATTTCGATACACGTTGGGCGTTACTAGCAAAACAGTTAGTTTAGATGCTATATATAACTTTTTAAACTAACTTTTTATCGCTCTAAAATAGGATTATGTGATGGATTTTGAAAAAATTTTAACTCAAACTACCGAATTTATTGATAAATATGATGGCATTGTGCTTAGCTATATAGCACATTTTTGTTTTGCCATTATTATTTTTATAATTGGTCGAACAATATCTAAGTTTATCAGTCGTCAATTAAAACGCATTTTAAGTAGCCGCCATGTTGATCCAACAGTGGTGAAATTTGTCAGCGCATTATCTTATTATGCCGTTATGGTCGTGACACTGGTTGCGGTTTTAGGACAGTTAGGTGTACAAACAGCCTCAATTGTCGCGGTCATTGGTGCCGCAGGTTTAGCTGTTGGTTTGGCACTGCAAGGTTCACTGTCTAACTTTGCCGCTGGCGTAATATTAATAATATTTCGTCCGTTTAAAGTGGGTGAAACAGTTGTTATCAACAGTCAAAAAGGCGTTATTGACTCTATACAGATTTTTTCAACAACGATTGTTACACCAACTAACGAACTTGTTGTTATTCCTAATAGTCAGGTAGTTAGTGCCAATATAATCAACTTTACCCGTTTACCTGAAAGACGTTTAGATTTGGTTATCAATGTGGGTTATGATTCAAATATTCAAAATGTTTACCAAGTGCTAAGACAGGCGGTAAACCAAACCAACAATATTTTGACAAATAAAGATTCAATTATTCGTTTAGATCTGTTAGATGCATCATCAATGAACTTTAATGTTTTGGTTTGGACATTAAACGAAAATTACCCGTCAGTAAGAGCCGAATTACTGGAAAATATTAAAAATCTACTAACTGAAAATGGTATTAATATTCCATATCCAACTATGGATGTGAATGTTAATTCTAACCACTAAATTTTGGTTTTGATCTGCCGTCGACCATTGTCGACGGAAATCTCTTCTTGCAATCAAATTTCTTGATCCATATTCAAAGCTGGTTTATCACAATCAGGGCAGCCGACCACTTTTGCTGGCACTCCAGCAACAGTTGTATGGGCCGGCACTGGCTCTAATACGACTGAACCGGCACCAATTTTTGCCCCTTTACCAATTTCGATATTACCTAAAATCGTTGAATGGGCACCAATCATGACGCCTTCTCGAATTTTTGGATGACGATCCCCATTCTCTTTACCTGTACCACCAAGTGTTACCGATTGTAAAATCGATACATCATTGTCAATGACAACAGTTTCACCAATCACAATACCTGTCGCATGATCGAACATCACACCACAGCCAATTTTTGCAGCAGGATGAATATCAACGCCAAACACAATAGCAATCTGACTTTGTAAAAATGTGGCGAGTGATTGACGATTTTGTTGCCAAAGCCAATGTCCAATACGATAAGCTTGTAGCGATAAAAAGCCTTTATAATAAAGTAAAGGAGTTGAATAATAATTGGTGGCAGGATCACGCACATAAACCGCAATAATATCAGTAATAGCGGATTGAATCAGATGCGGATCAGCCTTATAAGCCTGCCGTGCAATTTCACGAATTTCAATTGCTGGCATGACTTGTGTAGCAAGTTTATTGGCTAAAATATAGCTCAATGCATTACCTAAATTTTCGTGATTAAGCAAAGTGGCATGGAAATAACTGGCTAGCATCGGTTCACTTTCTACTAATTTAGATGCTTCTTGCCTGATTGTTTGCCATAGCATATCAGGCGTAACTACTGTTTTGGTAATGTTCACAACAACAACCTATAGACATTAATCATAGTGATTATCTATTGTTTCGCAAACTCATCATGGAAGCAAGCTTTGTATTCATTGATCATAAACTAAATAGCAAAATGGAAACTTCCGTTTCCATTTTATAGAGTAGATAGCAATGATTATTGTGCTTGAAGTCTATTTTTTCGATCACTGGTTAGGGTAAATGTAGCAACAATTAAAATAAATAGCACAATACTAGCAAGCACATAAAACGTTGTTGAATAGCCAGTATTATCAAATAATTTACCTACCACCCATGACAATGCAATCACACCAATATTAGATGAAATATTAAAGCCAACTAAATAGAGGGTTGATGATAATCTAGCATCAAAATTAGCTACTACATATTTAAATACCGCCAAAATAAACAGCGGCGTTTCAATGGCATGAAATAGTTTTATTAATGATATCAGATAAACATTATGTAGAGATGCAGATAAAGCAATTCGGCAAATCATAACTAATGCAGCAATTAATAGTGACTTTTTAGCACCCACTTTATTAATAAAATAGGGTGCTAAGATCATACAAGCCGCCTCTAAAAAAACTTGAAAAGAGTTTAAATAGCCGTAAACGCGGTAACCATCTTCATTTTTTTCAAAAAAACTGGTGTAAAAATTTGGAAACAGTTGTTGATCATAAATAGTATAAAAACTATTTGTACCAATAATAAAAAATACAAATAGCCAAAATTTTTTCATACCAAATAATGAGAAAATTTCACTTAATGTTGGTATGTTTGAGGTTTTTTCAATAATCCTATCCTTGTTCGCATCCACAGGATAACGTTTTGGCTTAAAGGTTAAATTAATAATAAAAAAGATAACAGCAACAGCAGAGGCCATCCAAAAATTAATATGAGGATCGATACCAAATAAAATACCGGCAACAAACGTGGCAGCAGCATAACCAAACGATCCCCAAAAACGAGCTGGACCAAACTCAAAACCGAATAAGCGACTAATGCGCTCAATAAACGAATCAATCAAAGCACATCCAGAAATAAATCCGGCACTCAACACTGGTGCACCAATACAGACACCGATGATAAAATCACTTTTTAATAACGGCTCATAAACATAAATTAAAAACGGACCAATTAATATCATCACGATACTTTGAAAGGTAATAACAGCTTTGCCGATTTGCAATTTATCTTGAATGATGCCGTAAAATATCATAAAAAACATGGCAGCAGCCGAGTTTGCCGCATAAACCGTTCCAAGCTGCTCACCCGATAAGCCAATTTTACTTTTTAACCATATTGCATAAAAAGACCACCAAAGAGACCAAGCTGCATAAAAGGTAATAAGATAACCAGATGAAAACCAATAATTTCTATTTGCTATTATATTCATATTTATTACTCTTATATTGTGAAGTTTAACGTTAACATGTTAATGTTAACATTATTGTCACAATTGACAGAAAATAGATACAACCGGTTATCATAAATGATAACTTCCTCACACTTTTTATCATTTTTATTTGTGGTATCATCATTTGAAGTAATTATTAGAAAAAGATTTTTTTAATGCTAAACAAAAGGATTTAATTATGGCTTCACTTAAGGATGTTGCAAAGTTGGCGTCGGTTTCGTTGATGACGGTATCTCGCGCAATTAATAATCCTGAAAAATTAAATAAACAGACTTATAATCGGGTTCAAAAAGCTATTGAGCAACTTGACTATGTGCCAGACTTGTCAGCACGTAAAATTCGTGGCGATAGCTCTGGCCCTCGTGCAATAGGTGTTTTAGCATTAGAAACAGCAATGACCCCTTTTTCTGTAGAATTATTACAAGCGATCGAAAAAACAGCACAACAACGCGGTTGGAATACTTTTATTGTTAATCTGTTTGATGATAAACAGGCCAATCATGCCATTAATACTCTGCTATCTTATCGACCTAATGGCATTATTTATACCACTATGGGACTAAGAAAAATTGAACTTCCGACAAAGTTACTTGGGAAAAACGTGGTATTAGCCAATTGCATCTGTGATAGTGAAGATCTAGCGTGTTATATTCCGGATGATTACACTGGTCAATACTACGCCATGCAACAAGTGATTAAAAAAGGCTATAAAAAACCATTATGTATATATTTGTCAAAAACCAGCTTAGCCGGTAAAACTCGCCGTAAAGGTGCCGAGCAAGCATGGTTAGACGCAGGTCGTAATTTAAATGACATTATCAGTTACCACACCACAACGGTAGAAAATAATCTTACCCAAGAATATATGATGACAGTTGATATATTAAAACAGCACTGTAACAAAAAACCAGACTTTGATGTGTTAATTTGTGGCAATGACCGTATTGCTTTTGTTGCTTATCAATTTTTGTTAAGTCAAGGTTTTCATATTCCAACAGATATCGCAATAGTAGGGTATGATAATATGGTCGGCACAGGGGAACTTTTTTATCCACCGCTAACCACCGTCCAATTACCTCATTATCAGATAGGCGAACAAGCTGCATTACACATCATAAACAACCAAACTAACAAAAACGTAACATACGTACCTGCACCATTTTTGCAACGAGATTCATTATAAGCAAAAACTGTTATCCCACTACATTAAAGTAGTGGGATGATTAGCAATTATTCATAAATTGATTTTAACTGCCAACTATCTAATTTTATGATTTTTGCTTGGCCATTTTCAGCAAATAAGTTAACGATTCGTTTAGCCGGTAATTTTGGATAAATACGACTTGATAGACTATATAAATCACCATTAACAAAAACCTCAACAGATGAAGCATCAACATAAATATGCAAATTTAACTTTTTAGTTTTAGGTAACCGAACACTGCGATATCCCTTTAATGCTAACCCTGAAAGACTACGATCAAGTACAATACGATTCGATTGCAGATCCACATACAATAGTGTGGCTTGCTTACCATCTGGCGTTGCCGCTAGCTGTAAACCAAAACGTTCAGCATTACTTTGGGTTAAATCAATATCGACATTAATCTCACAACTAATTGATTCAATATTGGTATTTTTCAATTCATTATTAAGTGTTATTTCACTCAAACTTTTAGGTTTTTCTCGTAATGCTTCAAGTTCTTTAATTGGACGATTACGGACGTTATTATTGCGATCTAAAACCAATTCACGCGGAAGCGTAAAGGCGCCCATCCATTTATCTTGTTTACTTGGCATCATTGATTCCCACATATCCATCCAAGCAAAAATTATGCGTCGACCATCTTTTGCAACGAACGATTGTGGTGCATAAAAATCATGACCAAAGTCCATTTCTTGAAATGGTTTAACTATCGAAAACTTTTTCCCTGGTTGCCAATCACCGACAATATAGCCTGATTGGAATCGGTTACGGTATTGATAACCTTTTGCTTTCATACCTTGCGGTGAAAACATCAAGATCCATTTATCACCAAGCGGGAAAAAATCAGGGCATTCAAGCATATAGACATTAGGATCGATATTGCTCACGACTACATGATCAAATTGCCACTTTTTAAAATCTTGAGAACGATACAGTAAAATTTGTCCAACATCATTGTTATCCCTTTGCCCTACCACCATCCACCATTGACCTGCTTGTTGCCAAACTTTGGGATCACGAAAATGCATAATGCCATCTTCTGGGGTTAAGATAGTGCCATGTTTTTCAAAATGAATACCATCTTTACTTGTAGCAAGACATTGGGTTTGACAAATGTGATCATCATTCCCTTGACCTTGTAACCAAATATGACCGGTATAAACTAAACAAAGCTCACCATTTTTATCTATCGCCGATCCAGAAAAACAACCACTCTTGTCAAACTCGTCACCCGGTGCTAGAGCAATAGGTAATCTTTTCCAAGTCACTAAATCATCACTCACTACATGCCCCCAATGCATCGGTCCCCAGTTTTCATCAAAAGGATGATGCTGATAAAAAGCATGGTACTGACCATTAAAATAGATAAGACCATTAGGATCGTTCATCCATCCAGACTGTGGCGCCAGATGAAAACGTGGATAATACTGTTTATTCATTACCTTTTCTAACTGTTTAACAGCTTGATTTGCTTTATCGATTGCAGTAGACATAAACTCCCCTTTATACATTCCGCATTAAATATAATTTTCATCAAAATGATGACTTTAATTTAGCCACCTTTCTTATCAAGCTATATTACCCTAACTTAATTGTTAACGTTAACTTTTGATCAATTAACAGGCAAAATATGTGATAATAATCACACATTTTTAACGTTAACAATGAATTTTTTTGTAAATGCTTTAGTCTATTGTTAATGACTAATTATAAAACTTCGTTTAAGCTGACTTAACGGTTTAATTAAACCAGCCATAAAGTCACAACACTTAAACCTATTAACTTTAAATTGAGTAATAAAATGAATAAAACTAAAGTCTGGTCGCTTGGCGATGCTGTTATCGATCTTTTACCTTTTGGTGATATGAATTACAAAGCCTGTGCAGGTGGTGCACCTGCAAATGTCGCTATTGGTGTAGCAAAATTGGGGCTTCCTTCCGCATTTATAGGTCGTGTTGGCAATGATCCTTTTGGTCACTTTATGGAAAAAACATTTAATCAATACCACGTTGATTGCCAAAGTTTAGAAAAAGATGATAATCACAGAACCAGTACGGTGGTAGTTGATCTCGGTAATAATGGTGAAAGGAGTTTTACTTTTTTAGTGTCGCCGTCTGCCGATCAGTTTTTATCTCAGCAGGCGATTCCTGATTTTAACCAAGATATTTTGCATTTTTGCTCGCTAGCTTTAGTTGGGCAGACTTGCCGTCAAACATTAAAAACAGCGATTGAAAGGTTGAATGGTAAAAAGGGTTTAATCAGCTTTGATGTCAATTTACGCGAACAAATGTGGCATGATAAAAACGAAATGCGCACAATTATTACACAATTTTGTCATGATGCCGACATACTAAAACTTTCTGATGAAGAGCTATTTTGGCTAACCGAATCTAACGATTGGAGTGCCGCTTTAAATAAGTTACAACAACATTATGATGCAACACTCAAATTAGTTACAAAAGGTAAAGATGGCAGTGTAGTTTTATGGCATGGTAAAACATTTTCGTTCGATTCATATCATGTTAACAGCATTGATACAACCGGTGCCGGCGATGCTTTCGTTGCAGGATTATTAAGTAGTATTGCAACGTCCGGTATGCCAGACGATAAACTTATGTTAGAAAGCATGATGACTATTGCCAGTGCTTGCGGCGCGTTAGCGACAACTCAAAAAGGGGCGTTAACTGCACTTCCTGATAGCGCTTTTTTACAATCGTTTATTAGTGATAACCCTGCATTAACAGCAAAACAAATGGCGTAGTATCATGAGAGAAAAAGAGAAAATGCTAGCAGGTTTGCTCTATAACCCAGAGATCGATTTACTGGCTAACGAAAGGCTTTATGCGCAAGATCTTTGTTTTCAAATAAACCAATTATCGCCATTAGCCAAACAGCAACGACAACAGTTATTCCAAATCCTATTAGGCAAAACTGGGCAACAGTTTACGATCATGCCTGGTTTTCAATGTGATTATGGCTACAATATTGAAATTGGCGAAAATTTTTTTGCTAATTTCAATTGCATTATGTTAGATGCAGCTAAAATTACTTTTGGCGATAATGTACTGGTTGCACCCAATTGTGGATTTTATACCTCAGGACACCCATTAGATTGCCAAACTCGTAATAGCGGACTTGAATTTGCAAAGCCAATTACAATCGGCAATAACGTTTGGATCGGCGGCAATGTGATTGTATTACCGAATGTGACCATTGGCGATAACACCGTTATTGCAGCTGGCAGTATAGTTGATCGTGATATACCAAGCAATGTCATTGCGATGGGCACGCCTTGCCGCGTTTATAAAACACAGCTATAACATTTAAGTTATAGCTTACTACACTGTTCTCGAGCCCACTTATCAATTACTAACACATCCTCGATGGTTTGAGGTTCAGGTAAATTGAGTTTATCTAAGGTTGCCGCAACTTGATTTGCAATATCCATAAAACCGATTTTGCGTTGTAAAAAAGCCTCGACAGCTATTTCATTGGCGGCATTTAAAGCCGTCGTTGCCGCTTGCCCTTGATTAAAAGCATCTATCGCCAATTTTAGGCAAGGATAGCGATTAAAATCGGGGGCATTAAACGTCAATGCCGAAACTTTTGTAAAATCTAAGGGTGGTACAGTTGACAAAATACGCTGTGGATATGACATAGCATAGGCAATGGGTGTACACATATCCGGTACACCTAGTTCAGCGATGACACTACCATCTTGATAACGTACCATAGAGTGAATAATCGATTGAGGATGAATAATAATTTCCATTTCATCGAAACTAGCATTAAATAGCCATCTAGCTTCAATATACTCTAAGCCTTTATTCATCATCGTTGCTGAATCAACTGAAATCTTCTTTCCCATTGACCAATTAGGATGCGCAACCGCCTGCTCGGGTGTAACTGAAATGAGCGAATTTAAAGGTAAATCTCGAAATGGACCGCCTGAACCTGTTAGTACTATTTTAGTTATGCCATAATCGGCTAAATGAGCAAAACCTAATTGCTCTTGAACGGCACAAGGTAAACTCTGAAAAATAGCATTATGCTCACTATCGACCGGTAGTAACTCGGCGCCATATTGTTTCACCGCTTGCATAAATAAATGCCCACAAGTGACTAATGACTCTTTATTAGCGAGTAATATTCGCTTACCTTTTTTAATAGCAGCAAGAGTCGGTTTTAATCCAGCCGCGCCGACAATAGCCGCCATAACGTAATCGACTTCGGGTAATTGAGCTAAGTCACAGATAGCTTGCTCACCACTCGATACCTCAATATCTAAATTCAGATCACGCAAATTAGCCTTAAGCGCTATGGCAGCTTGCTCATCAGCCATAGCCACGTATTTTGGTTTAAATTCTTGGCACTGTTCGGTCATTTTGCTGACATTTTTACCACCGACTAAGGCATAAGCTTTAAATTGTGACCAATTTTGCCGAATAACGGCCAATGTACTACAGCCAATTGAACCTGTTGAACCTAAAATTGTAATATTTTTCATCATCAATAAATTAAACCGATATTATTATCGTTAAAAAAAGAAAGGTACTGAGCGCTTGGCGCTTTATCCGTAATTACTTGATAAAACTGATTAAGTTTAGCAATAAAAGCCGGCTTAACTTGATTAAACTTGGTATGATCAGCAATTAAAATATTCTGACAAGACTTATTCAACGCTTGATGCTTCATACTTAGTTCATCAAAATCATAACAAGTTACACCTTGTATAAGATCTATGCCAGCAGCCGAAATAAAAGCTTTATTAGGACATACAAAATCTAATTGATTATGTGGACTAATACTCGTAAAAATGGCATTGTTAAGCTGATAATGCCCACCGCATAAAATAATTTTGCAATTGGGTTTATGTTGTAAGGCTAAAAAGGCATTGAGCGAATAACAAATTGCAGTGAAGGATATATCCTCATGAATTGCATCGATAATAAAAGGGATTGTGGTACCACAATCAAAAAAAATAGTATCGTTTTCGTTAACTAACAGACTAACAAGCTTACCTATGTAACGTTTTTCTTCTACCTGTTTATCTTGCTGATCGCTAACAAAGTATTGGGTAATTTGATTTTGGGACTGATTAACGATATAACCGCCTAATACTGCTAAAGGTGAAGGTTGATTGTTAATATCACGCCGAATTGTCATTTCGGATACAGCTAACATTTGAGCCGCTTCTTTTAAATGAATTTTATCGGTCGATTTTAGGTACTCAATAAGTGCGTTAACTCTTTTTTGAGGTTGTGTTTCCATTGCCATTCCATTAAATAGCAATAAGCTACTTTGCAGTAGCTTATGAAAGGATCAATTAATAGTTGCTTGATGAGGTAGAATTGCCTGAAACAATTGCAATGCCTGCACTAGCACCTAACCGTGTAGCACCAGCTTGAACCATTTTTTCAGCAGTTTGCCGATCACGAATACCACCTGATGCTTTAACACCCATTTTATCACCAACGGTGTCTCGCATCAATTTGACATCTTCAGCCGTTGCGCCTGATGTACTAAATCCTGTAGAGGTTTTAACAAAAGCAACGCCAATTTCCTTGCAAATTGTACAAACTTTTACGATTTCTTCTTTAGTTAACAAACAAGTTTCTAAAATCACTTTCAATGGCACTGAATTACATGCTTTGAAGACCGCATCGATATCTTTTTTAACGGCATCCCAATCATTGCTTTTTAGCCAACCAACATTGATAACCATATCAATTTCTTGCGCACCTGCTTTAACCGCCATTTCAGTTTCAAATGCTTTTGCAGAAGTTAACATCGCACCAAGAGGAAAACCAACAACCGAGCAAACTTTGACGTCACTACCTTTTAATAAGCTAGCTGCTAAAGGTACATAACCAGAATTCACACACACGGAATAAAAATGGTACTGCTTTGCTTCATCACATAGTTTACGTATTTGATCTTCTGTGGCATTCATTGCAAGTAGAGTATGATCAATATACTTTGCATAATCCATAAGCTTTCCTTTAATTATTGTTAATGATGTCTAGTAAATATTGTTAGTCATTTATAAATGTTAGTAAATGTTATAAAAATAACAAATATAGCCCTATAATGTTATTTTCATCACATTATATACTTAAATTATGATAATTAGAAACAAAACTAATCACACAATATAGACAATTTAAACCAATAATTACTAAATAAAAACTCAGTTACAATTAACCGTTTTTAAGTTTTGTAACATCAATATCAACCAGTCGTGTTTACATTCACTCATCCATTTGATCGAAGCACAACAATAAATCATGCTTAAAACTCATTTATATTTGGGATTAGTACTTTTACCATTATTAGCGCCCAAATTAACTTTTTTCCGAATTTACGGTTAATTAGGCATAATGCTGAACTACTTATAGTGGATTGGAATCATTAACCTGCTTTTGCGATGCTGCGGTGAATATGAATTATCACTGCATCCAACAAATAAAATAATAAAACAGTAACTATCCATTTTTATGAAAAATTAATTGAAAAAACCGATCTTAAGAAGCAAATTATTTACATAAAAAAAGCCTAGTTGTTATAACTAGGCTTTTAAGCTAAAAAATTAAAATTCCATTAACTCTTTTTCTTTATCGGCAAGTACCGAATCTAATTTTTTAATTGCCGCATCGGTAGCTTTTTGAATTAAATCTTGTGATTTACGTTCATCATCTTCTGAAATTTCTTTATCTTTTAACAGTGCTTTAATTTGATCATTGGCATCACGACGAATATTACGAATAGACACGCGACCTTGTTCAGCTTCGTTACGAACAATTTTCGTTAAGTCACGACGACGTTCTTCAGTTAATGGTGGCAAAGGTACTCGAATTACTGTACCTGCCGATGCAGGATTGAGCCCTAAATCGGAAGTTAAAATAGCCTTTTCAATCATTGGTGTTAATGATTTATCAAATACTGTAATAGCAAGGGTTCTTGCATCTTCAGCCACCACGTTTGCTAATTGACGTAGTGGTGTTGGGCTGCCGTAATATTCAACCATAATACCATCTAATAAGCTTGGTGATGCACGGCCTGTTCTCACTTTAGAAATATGAGTTTGAAACGCATCAATACTTTTTTCCATGCGCGATTGCGCTTCTTTTTGAATCTCGTTTAGCATAATAAAAACCTTATTTAAAATAACAAAGACTAACAGCTAACTGTTGCCTGATTATTAATTAATGTTCCTTCTGGTTCACCTAAAATGACACGACGTAATGCACCAGGTTTATTCATATTAAACACACAAATAGGTAAATTGTGATCACGCGCTAATGTAAATGCGGCAAGATCCATAACTTTTAGTTCATCATCTAACACTTTTTCATAATTTAATGTTTTATAAAGTGTTGCATTTGGATCTTTAACAGGATCAGCAGAATATACACCATCAACTTTAGTCGCTTTTAGAACCACATCCGCTTCAATTTCGATACCACGTAAACAAGCAGCAGAATCGGTTGTAAAAAACGGATTACCTGTACCTGCTGAAAGGATAACCACCTTACCATGACGAAGTAAGCTAATTGCTTCAGTCCAACGATAATCATCACACACACCATTTAAAGGTATAGCAGACATTAAACGCGCATTAACTTCTATTCGATGCAGAGCATCGCGCATTGCAAGACCATTCATTACCGTTGCTAGCATCCCCATGTGATCGCCAACTACTCGATTCATACCTGCTTTAGCAAGACCTGCACCACGAAATAGGTTACCGCCCCCAATAACAACAGCCACTTGAACATTCATTTCAATTAGTTCTTTTATTTCTTGTGCCATACGGTCAAGAACGGTGGGATCAATACCAAAACCTTCATCGCCTTGTAGTGCTTCACCACTGAGTTTTAGAAGAATACGTTTATAGAAAGGGGTTACCATATGAAGTCTCACTATTTCGTTGTTTAATTACCTGACAAACTAGGTTAGCTAGCTGGTAATAATTTTAAAATATTTTGTAGATAAACAAAACCGCCTTTACGGCGGTTTTTATAAAACAATTAAGATTGTTTCGACATCGCAGCAACTTCGGCTGCAAAATCAACTTCGACTTTTTCGATACCTTCACCCACTTCAAAGCGGATAAATGTCGCAACTGTCGCTTTTTTCTCAGCAAGTAGATCACCTACAGTTTTACTTGGATCCATTACAAATGGTTGACCAGTAAGTGATACTTCACCAGTGAATTTACGCATACGGCCTTCAACCATTTTTTCAGCGATTTCACGTGGTTTACCTGATTGCATTGCAATATCGATTTGAATATTACGTTCATGTTCAACCACATCAGCCGGAACATCGCTTGGGTTAACATATTCAGGTTTACTTGCAGCAATGTGCATAGCGATATGTTTAACTAATTCTTCATCACAGCCACTGTTTGCTGCAACTAAAACACCGATACGAGCACCATGTTGGTAGCTGCCTACTACATCACCAGCGATTGCTTGAACACGACGAATACCAATGTTTTCACCGATTTTAGCAACTAAAGCTGTACGCTCTTCTTCAAATTTAGCTTGTAAAGCAGCAAGATCAGTAATGTGATCATTTAATGCAGCTGTCGCTACTTTTTCGCTAAATGCGATAAAACCAGCATCTTTTGCAACAAAGTCTGTTTCACAGTTGATTTCTAAAATAATACCTGATTTTTTATCAGCAGAAATTTTAGAAATAATCACACCTTCAGCAGCAACACGACCAGCTTTTTTAGCGGCTTTTGCTTGACCTGATTTACGCATATTGTCGATAGCAAGATCAATATCACCATTCGCTTCAACTAATGCTTTTTTACATTCCATCATGCCTGCGCCTGTTCTTTCACGCAGTTCTTTTACCATAGAAGCGGTAACTTCAGCCATTTTTTAATCCTCTATTTAACCATTGTGATGATTTTCATTAGAATGGGTCGACACTCATTATCGACCCTGAAAATATTTGAGTTTATTACTCAGCTGCTGGCGCTTCTTCAACAAAGCTTTCTTCAGATACTGGAGATTGGTTTTGTTCACGACCAGAACGAACTGCATCAGCAACCGCATTTGCATATAATTGAATAGCACGAATTGCGTCATCATTACCTGGAACAATATAATCAATACCATCTGGATCTGAGTTTGTATCAACAACAGCAATGACTGGAATACCTAAATTGTTAGCTTCTTTGATTGCGATATGTTCATGGTCTGCACCAATAACAAAAATCACATCGGGTAAGCCACCCATATTTTTAATTCCACCCAAGCTATTTTCTAATTTAGCCATTTCGCGAGCACGCATTAGTGCTTCTTTTTTGGTTAATTTGTCAAATGTACCATCACTAGCTTGTGTTTCTAAATCTTTTAAGCGTTTGATTGATTGACGTACTGTTTTCCAGTTAGTCAACATACCACCTAACCAACGGTGATTTACATAGTATTGCCCACAGCTTTCAGCTGCTTGTTTAATCGCTTCGCTAGCTGCACGCTTTGTACCAACAAATAAAATTTTACCTTTACGAGCGGCAATCTTGTTTAATTCAGCTAACGCTTCGTTGAATAAAGGAACTGTTTTTTCAAGATTGATGATGTGAACTTTATTACGAGCACCAAAAATAAATGGTTTCATTTTTGGGTTCCAATAACGAGTTTGGTGTCCAAAATGTACACCCGCTTGTAACATATCGCGCATTGATACTGTAGTCATGATTTCCTCATTTTGACGTTGGGGTTATGCCTCCACATATCCGCTTTATCCGACCTTATTACTTAAAGTAAAAGGCACCCCGGCAAAGAGTAATGATATGTGTGTGTTATAACGTTAATTAAATTTTAAAATTTTTGCTTTATCTCACAACGATTTTTAAAAAAATGAATGTGAAGAGTTGCGCGCGTTTTATACCATATTTAGATAAGGTTTGCTAGCGTTATTTCTATAAAAATAGCAACAATAGTGTTATGCATTAAAAAGAAAGTTACCTCAAAAAATAAAAATTTGAATAAATTTCGTGAATTTACTAAGTATTTTTCAATTAAAAAATAAAAACGCTAGCTTTATTAATACGATGTTTTTACATATTAAAAATTAGCTTTACTGTCATCTTGTTAGCTTATGCCGTTAGTCTTAATTCACTTTTTAATTATGCTTCTATCCTAATCGTATTAAAGATATAAAATATCAACCTATAAAAGGATGTGATAACGAGTAAAAAGAGATATTGCTAAGAGTAAGTTATATTAAAAAGCTTTTTTATTCTTCATGCGTTAAAGATAAATTACGGTTATTTGCAGATTGTAGTCATTGAAAATTAAGTTAAAAAAATGACTTTTATCCCTACTTTAGCCATTCATGAAAAAGTTAATTTTTATGCTAAATCGGCTAAAATTACTTTAGAAAAACGAGAGCGTATCGTAGTAGATGAACTAGATGTAGCTTTACTAGTCACTGATCTTAAAAATTTTAATGTGTTACATCAGGAAGATTTTATCCCGTTTTACATTGTAACGCTTTTCTATTTCAAAGCCTTGTTGGAAAGATAATTTTATAATACCAGACAGTTATCTTTTTAAAAGCGATGAGTAATAAACAAGTTATGCTTGTAAATTAAGTAAGATAGAATGCGTGACTAACAAAGTAAAAAGCGTTGTAAGAACGTTATTTTAGGGCAGTGAATAAGTTTACAGATTGTTTTTATGTTATAAAAAACCATTCAATAAGTTTTTACTTATCAAATGGTTTAATAAAATTTAGTTAAATACTTAGTTAAATATTTGATTGAATTTCAAACAAATCCAATCCCATACAGATCCAAAGAATCCTGTTTCTTCAACATCTTGTAATGCAACTAATGGCTGTTCATTGATAATTTTGCCATCTAATAAAAACTGCATTTTACCTACACTGGTGCCTTTAGTAATAGGTGCGTAAATATAATCATCAATAATATATTGTACTTGTACATCAGCCGAACGTCCTTTTGGCACAGTAACATAAGCACCTTCAATTGCACCCAACTGAATTTTATTCTGATCGCCATACCAAATAGATTCTGTTGTTAATGGCGTACCCGCTTTGACTGGATTAGCTGTTTCGAAAAAACGAAATCCCCAAACTAATAATTTTTTACTCTCTTCTTCACGTCCTTTAAAAGTGCGTCCACCTAATACAGCAGAAATTAAACGCGTATTACCATCAACAGCTGAGGCAACTAAATTATAACCAGCAGCATTGGTATGCCCAGTTTTAATACCATCAACATTTAAAGTGGTATCCCAAAGTAAACCATTTCGGTTTAATTGTGGTTTAGATAGGGTATAAGTGAACTCTTTTTCTTTATAAATAGCGTACTCTGAAGGTAAATCATGGATTAATGCTTTTCCTAAAAACGCCATATCTTTTGCTGTTGTATATTGTCCGGGTGCATCTAAACCATGTACAGTTTCAAAATGCGTATGCTCTAAACCTATTTTTTTCGCATATTCATTCATTAAATTAACAAAAGCACCTTGGCTACCTGCAATATGTTCAGCCATTGCGATACAGGCATCGTTGCCAGATTGGATAATTATTCCTTTATTAAGGTCGGATACCGAAACCGTTTTACCCACTTCTAAAAACATCAATGATGAGCCTTTTAAAATAGGATTTCCTGTTGCCCAAGCATCTTTACTTACAACGACCATATCATCATTTTTGATACGCCCTGATTGTAATGCTTGTCCAACTACATAACTGGTCATCATTTTCGTTAAACTTGCTGGATCGCGTTGTTGTTCAGCATTATATTGCGCCAAAATCTCACCTGATTTAGCATCAATTAAAATATAAGATTCAGCATCTAATTGGGGAATAGCAGGAATAGGAAAAGCCATTTCAGCTGATGCCGAAGAACAAATTGCAAGCGCTAACAAAGCAAAAGATAATTTAAATTTCTTTTTCATTTAATTCAATTCCGTTAAATATTTTTAGATAACATGTATCGATGAGTGTGAATAGACATCATAATGCCAAAACTTGCCATTAATACGACTAAGGAAGAGCCACCATAACTTATTAGCGGTAATGGTACACCAACTACCGGTAAGATTCCACTAACCATACCAATATTAATAAATACATAAACAAAAAACACTAAAATTAAACCACCTGAGAGTATACGGCCAAATGTGGTTTGAGCTTGTGCGGCAATAACTAATCCACGGATAATTAAGCATAAAAATAACACTAATAGTATTATTGTGCCGATAAAACCAAACTCTTCAGCGATAACGGAAAAAATAAAGTCAGTATGCCTTTCTGGTAAAAATTCTAACTGAGATTGTGTGCCTTCAAGCCAGCCTTTACCCCAGATCCCGCCGGAGCCAATAGCGGTTTTAGATTGAATAATATGATAACCCGCACCACTAGGATCGAGTTCAGGATTAAATAACATTAACACTCGAAGTCGCTGATAATCATGCATAAGAAAAAACCACATTACTGGCAGAAATACCGCAATTAAAATAATAGCGATAAAAATAAATCGCCAATTGATGCCAGCTAAAAATATGATAAAAATACCTGACATAACAATTAAAATTGCAGTACCTAAATCTGGCTGCATAGCAACAAGTAAAGTAGGAACGGCAATAATAATTAAAGTTTGAAAGGTATTTTTTAATGGTGGTGGACAACCATCACGGTGAATAAATTTAGCTACCATTAATGGGACAGCTATCTTAGCAATTTCAGAGGGTTGAAAGCGTAAAATGCCTAAATCTAACCATCGCTGTGCGCCTTTACTTACATAACCAAAAATATCGACCAATAACAACATAAATATACAAAACAAATATAAATATGGCGCCCATTTTTCAAAGGTTCTAGGCGAAAATTGCGCAATGACAATCATCACAACATAACCAAGTAAAATTTGAATGACTCGTTTTTGCATCATATCAAAATCTTGACCAGTAGCGCTCCAAAGAATATAAAGGCTATAGCCAAGTAATAATGTAATGAATAAAAAAAATAGTGGATCGATATGGATTTTTTGCCAAAAAGTTTTTTTGATATTATTCATAATTAATCTTCATGCCCTGCATGTGATGCAGTTTCATCTAATTCCGTTGAATTATCACCTAATAGGTAATAATCCAATATTTTTCGTGCGACGGCGCCGCCATTTGAGCTACCACCACCGCCATTTTCAAGCACAATGGCTAACGCAATAGTTGGTTTATCAAAAGGAGCATAAGCAACAAATAACGCATGATCACGTAAGTGTTCAGGAATTTTATGGGCATTATAAACTTCGTCTTCTTTTAAACCATAAACTTGTGCTGTACCCGATTTACCGGCTGCTTGGTATTTTGCATCGGCATAGATTTTTCGTGCAGTTCCTCGTGCACCAAACATTACCCGATGCATGCCTTCTTTAGCTAATGCCCAGTAATTGGGATTAACATCAACTAAACTATTATTTTCAATATAATTTTGTTGATTAACCGCAGGTGGATTCGAATTAGTATTTAAAATATCGCTCTTTTTATACAATAAAAAATGTGGCGTATAAGTTTTACCATTATTAATCAAAATAGTAAGCGCTTTAGCTAACTGTATAGGTGTTGCTGTCCAATAACCTTGACCAATCCCTACCGGAATGGTGTCACCTTGTAACCAAGCTTTTTTATAACGTTGCATTTTCCATTCACGGCTAGGCATAACGGCTTTATTTTCTTCATTTGGTGAAATATCAATACCGGTTCTTTCACCATAACCAAATTTAGTCATCCATTGATGTAAACGATCGATACCCATATCATAAGCAACTTGATAAAAGTAGGTATCAACTGATTCTTCAATTGCTCTTAATACATCAACGCGCCCATGTCCCCATTTTAACCAGTCTCGATATCGTCTATCGGTACCAGGTAATTGCCACCAACCCGGATCATTAATGGTTGATTTGGGTGTAACAACACCTTCACTTAAAGCGGCAATGGCGATATAGGGTTTTACTGTTGAAGCAGGCGGATAAGAACCAAGTAATGCTCGATTATAAAGAGGTTTATTAGGATCATTGAGTAATTCGCTATATTTAGCATTCGATATTCCACCAACAAACGGATTAGAATCGTAACTCGGACTTGAAACCAATGCTAAAATTTCGCCATTATTAGGATCAATAGCAACCACTGCTGCTTTACGGCCAGCAAGTAACTGCTCGATATAAAGTTGTAATTTAAGATTGATAGACAGGTAAATATCTTCACCAGCTTGTGGTGGATGCTGATTAAGTTGACGAACAATGCGCCCTCGGCTATTAACTTCAACTTTTTCATATCCTGGCGTACCATGTAATACATCTTCGTAGTATTTTTCGATACCCATTTTACCGATATTAAAAGTTGCCACATAATCACTGGTTTTATTTTCATCATCTAAACGTTGTTTATCAGCAGTATTAATTTTTGAAATATAGCCAATAATATGCGTTAATGATGCGCCATATGGATAATAGCGATGCTGTATACCCACAATTGAAACATAAGGGAAACGATGCTGATCAACAACAAAACGTGCAATTTGCTTTTGAGTTAAATTGTCCTTAAGTGGCACGGGACGATGAGCTTTATAATTACGACGTTCTTTTTGAAAATTTTCAATATCTTCATCGGTCAAATTAACAATATTTTTTAATTCATTAAATTGCTCATTAAGATTTTTAATTTTATCAGGAATAATATTGAGTTGATAAGTTATATTGTTAATGGCTAAGGGCGTGCCATTACGATCATAAATCATTCCACGGCTAGGTGGAATAGGGATAATTTCGATACGATTATTATTCGATTTAGTACTGTAATAACTAAAATTAGAAATCTGCAAATCAGCTAAATTACCGAGTAAAACCGATATTAATAATAAGATAATAACAAAAGCAAATAACACTCGCCGCAAAAACAGATTCGTTTCTGCCGAGTGATCTCGAATATTGCTTCTCTTTTTTTTACTTGAGATAGGGATAATATGACTCCTCTAAATACTTCTTTCGCCAGATTGATGCTTATGTTGTTCTTCCCAATTTTCATAAGCATTGACGATTCTTGCAACCACAGGATGACGAACAACATCTTCACTATTAAAAAAATTGAAGCTAATTTCGTCAACTTGGCTTAATACTTCAATTGCATGACGTAATCCAGATTTTTGATGGCGAGGTAAATCAATTTGCGTAATATCACCAGTAATGACCGCTTTAGAATTAAAACCAATACGGGTTAAAAACATTTTCATCTGTTCAATAGTCGTATTTTGGCTTTCATCTAAAATAATAAATGCATCATTAAGAGTACGTCCACGCATATAAGCTAGCGGAGCAACTTCAATAACACTTTTTTCAATGAGTTTTTCAACCTTTTCAAAACCTAACATTTCAAATAAAGCATCATAAAGAGGACGTAAGTAAGGATCCACTTTTTGACTTAAATCGCCGGGTAAGAAGCCCAGTTTTTCACCAGCTTCAACCGCAGGGCGAGTTAATACAATTCGACGAATTTGTTGTTTTTCCAAAGCATCAACCGCTGCGGCTACCGCTAAATAGGTTTTACCCGTTCCTGCCGGACCAATACCAAACGAGATATCATAATCTAACACATGCGCAATATATTGCGCTTGATTTGCTGTTCTGGGTTTAATTACGCCACGCTTAGTTTTTATCATAACAAGCTTACCTGCTTGATAATCAACATAAGCAGGTAAGTGTTCACTTGCTTTTTCAAGAGCCCCAGATTCTTTGATAGCTAAATGAATCTGTTCTGGTTCAATATCAACTATTTTATTTTTTAATTTAGTTTGCTTATAAAGTACTTTTAAAATATCGTTGGCCGCGTTAACACAAATAGGATCACCGGTAATTGAAAATAGATTACCACGATGATTAATTTCAATACCAAGTCGACGCTCTAATTGTTTTATATTGTCATTATAAGGACCACAAAGACTATTTAACCGCTGATTATCAGCCGGCTCAAGTAAAGTTTCACAAGTCAAAATATTCAATGATAAGTCCTCTAATAATTAAGATTAACTGCCAATGCGTTATTGATATAAATTTAATATTTTAACGCATTAAAAAGTGCACAACATAGTGATAACACTTCACGATATTCACTTATAGTTATGGATGATAAATACCCACGCCTAAATCATTTTCTTTACGCGTTCGTGAAATTACTGACATTGGCGATTGATTGACTCGTAAATCCATTTCATCTTCAGTACGAACCACTCTTCCTCGTAAGGAATTAGGATAAATATCGGTTATTTCTACATCAACAAATTTTCCAATCATATCTGGTAAACCTTCAAAATTAACAATACGATTATTTTCAGTACGTCCTGTTAATTCCATTAAGTTTTTCTTGGAAGGTCCTTCAACCAAAATACGTTGCACGGTATTTAACATGCGGCGACTAAATTGCATCGCTTGTTGATTAATGCGCTCTTGCAATATATATAAACGCTGTTTTTTCTCGTCTTCAGAAACATTATCTTCCATTTCAGCAGCTGGTGTACCTGGTCGTGCTGAATAGACAAAGCTATAACTTAAATCAAAATTCACATCAGCAATTAATTTCATGGTTTGTTCAAAATCTTCTTGGGTTTCACCAGGGAATCCAACAATAAAATCCGAACTAATTTGAATGTCAGGACGAACTTTGCGTAATTTGCGAATAATTGATTTATATTCAATAGCGGTATGTGTGCGTTTCATCAGATTTAACACACGATCTGAACCACTTTGTACCGGCAAATGCAAAAAGTTAACTAATTCCGGCGTATCACGATAAACATCGATAATATCATCGGTAAATTCAATTGGATGGCTGGTAGTAAAACGAATACGATCAATACCATCAATAGCCGCAACTAATCGCAATAATTCAGCAAAAGAACAGATATCACCATCAAATGTTGGACCGCGGTAAGCATTTACATTTTGACCAAGTAAATTGACTTCACGAACGCCTTGTTCGGCTAACTGAGCTATTTCATAAATAACATCATCACACGGCCTACTGACTTCTTCACCTCGAGTATAAGGTACCACACAGTAAGTACAATATTTATTACATCCTTCCATAATCGATACAAAAGCTGTTGGCCCTTCACTACGCGGTTCAGGCAAACGGTCAAATTTTTCAATTTCTGGAAAGCTAACATCAACAACATGATTGCCTTTACCACTACGAACTTGCTCAATCATTTCAGGCAAACGGTGAAAAGTTTGTGGTCCAAAAATAATATCAACAAATGGTGCGCGTTTACGAATATGTGCACCTTCTTGTGAAGCAACACAACCACCTACCCCAATAATAATATTCGGATTATGTTGTTTTAAGTTTTTCCAACGACCTAATTGATGGAATACTTTTTCTTGGGCTTTTTCACGAATAGAGCAAGTATTGAGTAATAAAATATCTGCTTCTTCTGCATTTTCTGTTAAAGTTAAACCATGGGTGGATTCAAGGAGATCTGCCATTTTAGTTGAATCATATTCATTCATTTGGCAGCCCCAAGTTTTGATATGTAGTTTTTTGCTCATCAATAACTCAGCTATATTTAATTGTTAAAATGAAAACGGGTTTAAATCCGCGATTTTAGCGTGCCATATTGTAATCCTTTGTAATTGTAGGGTCTATAATAAAAATGAAAAATAACAAAACAAAGTAGCGTATTGGATTTTTTTATTGAAAATAGCAATATTTTAGAAAAAATTTAACAGTAAAAAATAGGTTATTTTGCTAACTAAAAACATTACCAATCAATTTATTGTCTAACGCTTAGTCAAAATTTATCGTAGATATAATTTTGCTATAACTGATTTATTAATAACGTAATTTTTAATTTATCTAGTAGTGTAAAATAAGTAGGCAAACTGAAAAATGCATGATATCGCCAATTTGATTACTTCCTATTTTCATCAAAAATATAAATTTCATTTTTTAAAAGTTTTAACAAACAATGCCAACAAAGCCAAATTGATTAAACCTTGAGTTAAATATAATCCTAACCTGAATAAAAAATATCAAGGCCGCGGCTATAACATAATCAATAGATAACTTATCAAATAAAAAAGCCAATTAAAGATGAGAATCATTCTTTTTAATATCAATATATTTTATGCTATTATTCACGATCAATTTATTTAGAAAATAATGTGTTTAGATATGTCAAAAACATTTAGTCCAACAAAACGCCTACTCATTAAAGGTATTATTGCGACATGTTTATTATCTGTCACAAAAGTAGGTTTTGCAGCAAACTTAGCTCAGGTCATAGCCGTTAGAGTTTGGCCTTCATCGACCTATACTCGAATAACATTAGAATCGAATGTAAATTTAAAATTCAAACACACTTTATTGACCAATCCAGAAAGGCTTGCCATTGATATTGAGAATATTAATTTAGATGCTACTTTAAAAAAGATTTCATCTAAAGTATTACCTCGAGATCCTTATATCAAATCAATAAGTGTTGCCCAACTTGATTCAAAAAAAGTTCGAATCATGATCAATTTGAAGCAAGGTATTCAACCAAATACCTTTAGCTTATCGCCTGTAGCTGAATTTAAACATCGTTTAGTCATCGATCTTTATCCATCTAAGCCTTCATCAGCAACAGATGATGATCCTTTGCTTGCATTATTAGAAGAGTATAAAAAAGGCGATCTTAATAAAAAACAAGCTGAGATCAAAACAGCAACAAATAAAAACAAAAACGCACCTATTATTGTTGTTCTCGATCCTGGACATGGAGGCGAAGATCCTGGCGCTATTGGAAATAATAAGACGCGTGAAAAAGATGTCGTTTTACAAATTGCCCGTCGAGCTTACAGTTCTTTGAAAAAAGAACCTAATATAAAAGTCTACATGACACGTAATGAGGATGTCTTTATACCATTGAAAGTTAGAGTAGCTAAAGCTCGATCATTACACGCTGATATATTTATTTCTATTCATGCCGATGCCTTTGCTAGCTCATCAGTAAAAGGATCGTCAGTATTTGCTTTATCTACACGCGGCGCAAGTAGCTCAGCAGCTAGCTATTTAGCACAAACTCAAAATGAGGCCGACCAAATAGGCGGCGTCAGTCGTAGTGGTGATAAATATTTAGATAATACCATTTTAGATTTAGTTCAAAAAACCACACTGAGCAATGGTGTATTACTCGGCAATGCCATTTTAAATAGAATGAAAAGTGTCAATAAATTACATAAACCGTCACTTGAAAAAGCGGGATTTGCTGTATTAAAAGCACCAGATATTCCTTCGGTTTTAGTCGAAACTGCTTTTATTAGTAATGCTTCAGAAGAGCAAAAATTAAAAACAGCTTCGTTTCAAAATCAAGTATCTAAAGCGATCGTAGATGGCATCAAAGATTACGTCAAAAAACGTAAAAACTAGCAATCATAAAAGTGACTAAACATTACACTATTGAATTATCACCAAACGTCTTTCGGCATCTAATTGGGGAATAGTCAATTTAATATTTTGTTTAAGCATAAAACCATCGGGAATAGTATCGATCTCACTGCCTTTAAGCGCATAAAAAGCACCATGTTCATTAGGTAAATGTTTACACCAATTAAGCATATCTTGCAGGGAAGCAAAAGCACGACTAATCACACCATCAAACTTTTTATCGCAATATTGTTCAATTCGACTTTGTACTGGATTTATATTAGTTAACTTTAATTCAAATTGTACTTGTTTTAAAAAACGAATTCGTTTACCTAAACTATCAACGAGATCAAATTGTTTTTCAGGGTTGATAATTGCTAATGGGATGCCAGGTAAACCTGGCCCCGTTCCGACATCAATAAACGTTTTACCTTCTAAATAAGGCGATACAACAAGACTATCCATAATATGCTTAACTAACATTTCGTTAGGATCTCGCACAGCAGTTAAATTGTAAGCTTTATTCCACTTATGTAGCATTTCAACATAATCAATTAATAGATCAATTTGTTGATCTGAGATCAAAAGATCAGTTTGATCAATTAGATTAATGAGTTTCTTTTTTAACATAATTTTTCTTTTTTAAGTAAACCAATAACATTGAAATAGCAGCAGGCGTAATACCCGAAATACGTGAAGCTTGCCCAATAGAAACAGGTTTATGTTGTTTCAATTTAGCCACTACTTCATTAGATAACCCTGATATTTCTGCATAATCAATATGCGCAGGGATCAATGTTTGTTCATTACGTTTTTGACGCTCTATTTCTTCAATTTGCAGTTTGATATAACCATCATACTTGACTTGAATTTCAACTTGTTCAGCTGCTTGCGGATCGCTTAACCCTGGCGCAAACAGTGATAGTTTCTTTAACGTTTGATAATTCATTTCAGGACGTTTTAGTAGCTCTTCACCGTTGGCTTCTTTGGTTAAATTAGCACTTAGGACCGCATTCACTTCATCAATGGTTTCGATATGAGGATGAACCCAAATATCACGCAGACGTGCCCTTTCTTGTTCCACTGCTTCAAATTTTTCATTAAATTTTTGCCAACGGTAATCATCAACCATCCCTAATTTACGTCCGATTTCAGTTAAGCGAATATCTGCATTATCTTCACGTAACATCAAGCGATATTCAGCACGAGAAGTAAACATGCGGTAAGGTTCATTTGTGCCTAATGTACAAAGATCATCTACCAAGACGCCTAAATAGGCTTGATCACGTGTTGGATACCATTGATCTTGATCATATACAAATCTTGCTGCATTTAACCCAGCTAGCATCCCTTGAGCCGCAGCTTCTTCATAACCAGTTGTGCCGTTGATTTGACCGGCTAAAAATAACCCTTTGATCACTTTGCTTTCTAACGTCGGTTTAAGATCTCTTGGATCAAAATAATCATATTCGATCGCATAACCGGGCCTCACAATATTCGCATTTTCAAGCCCTTTCATACTACGTACGAATGCAAGTTGAGTATCAAAAGGTAGACTTGTTGAGATCCCATTTGGATAGATTTCATTACTATCTAATCCTTCAGGTTCCAAATAGATCTGATGGGAATTACGATCAGCAAAGCGCATGATCTTATCCTCAATTGAAGGGCAGTATCTTGGACCTACACCTTCAATAACACCTGTGTACATAGGGCTGCGATCTAAACTGTTGCGAATGATCTCGTGTGTGGTTTCGTTAGTGCTTGTTATATAACACGGGATCTGCCTTGGATGTTCACTAGCATGACCCAAAAATGAGAATACTGGAACGGGATCATCGCCATATTGTGTTCCAAGTTTTGAAAAATCAATAGTTCTCGCATCGATACGAGGTGGTGTACCTGTTTTTAAGCGACCCATTCTAAATGGATATTGATGTAGTGATTTTGATAAACCAATTGATGCTGGATCGCCTGTTCGACCACCGCTGTAATTATCTAAACCTATGTGGATCTTTCCATCTAAGAAGGTACCTGCTGTTAATACTACGGCTTTTGCTCTAAAAGATACACCCATTTGAGTTTTTACACCTGTGATCTGATCGTTTTCGATGATCACATCTTCAACTGATTGTTGAAATAGCATTAAATTAGGTTGGTTTTCAAGTGTTGTTCGGATCACTTTTCGATAAAGCGATCGATCTGCCTGAGCGCGAGTAGCTCGCACAGCAGGACCTTTACTACTATTTAAGATCCTAAACTGGATCCCTGCTAGATCAATAGCGTGTGCCATGAGTCCGCCCATTGCATCGATCTCTTTTACTAGATGCCCTTTACCAATACCACCAATTGCAGGGTTGCAAGACATTTGACCTAACGTATTGATATTATGGGTTAATAGTAGTGTTTTTCTGCCCATTCTAGCTGATGCCATTGCTGCTTCTGTTCCTGCATGGCCGCCACCAACAATAATGACATCAAAAAGATCTGGATAAAACATAAAAGCCTCGTTGTTTTTATTTATATATTGATGATCGTCGTTTTTGATCAGGTGATTAGGGTTTATTTAGCGTTAGGAATTGTACTCATCTTTTTGATTACGTCAAATGATCTATTTTGATCGCTATTTAAATTAAATAAGATCTTTTATTTGATCTTTTTATTTTTATTGTTATTAGTTTAGATGACTTCTGTTGATAACTTATTTTTGTGATTATTATTTAGGATCTTAGTTGTGATCTAATTCTGTTAATTGATCGGATCTTTTTGGATTTAGACTTGTTTATAACTTTTGTATTTATCCACAATTGTTTTTGTCTTTAAGGTTATTAATCCGATTATAACAGCTTATTAGCCGTATTTATCACAAAGTTATCCACAAAAAATAAATTTGTTTGCTTAAATTTTGATAGATTAGCGGTGATGTTTTAAACACTGTTGTTTGATCTGTATTGCTCTATTTAGCTTATTAAGTAAGATGGTTATTATGCTTGATTTGTTTTATACAAAAGTGATTGATTTTTGTGGTAGCAAATTTATACTTATCATGAAATTATTTTTATTGTGAGGTTATTTTATTACTCTTTCACAGTTACCTTTACCTTTTTCTTTATCTAATAGTGAAACTTTTGATAGTTTTTATGTGGGCGATAATCAATTATTGTTCGATTCGTTACAAGCTTTGTTTGATAAGCCAGGTTTCAATGTCTTTTATATGTGGTCGGCAAGTGCTTCTGGTCGGACTCATTTGTTGCATGCTTCAAATCAAAATAAGTTAGCCAGTTATATTCCTTTAAAGCAGTATTACCATCTTGTTCCCGAAATTTTACAAGGCTTGGATAATTATGATTTAGTGTGTTTAGATGATATTGATGCTATAGCTGGTCATAGAGATTGGGAAGAGGCTATTTTCGATTTATTTAATCGTTTAACTGAGAAAAATGTAAGTAAGTTATTAATTACAGCTAATGCACCTCCTAAACAGATTTGTTTTACTTTACCTGATTTGGTTTCTCGATTATCTTGGGGACAAGTTTATCAATTAAAAGAATTAAGTGATGATGATAAGCTCAAAGCTTTACAATTAAGAGCTAAATTAAGTGGTTTTGAATTATCAACCGAAGTTGGATTGTTTTTATTAAAACGTGTTAATCGTGATATGCGTACACTGTTTTCTTTATTAGAAAAGTTTGAAGTTGCAACGCTTGCTCAACAACGTAAGTTAACTATTCCTTTTATTAAATATATTTTGGATTTGTAGTATGAGTAAAAAGCCTGAAGCTATCGTTTTTTTTGATTTAGACGGAACACTATTTAATAGTCAAATTGAAGTTTTACCCAGTTCTTATCAAGCTATAAATAAGCTTAAACAAAATAATATTATTCCCATGTTAGCGACGGGACGAACGCCTTGTGAAGTTGTTGATTTGATGCATAAAACACAAATCGATTCAATTGTTGGAATGAATGGTCAAGTGGTACTTTATCAAGGTGAAACGGTCTTTACGAATAATATTGATAAAGATGTGATAGCTAGAATTTATCAATTTTCCAAACAACAAATGGATATACCTCTCTCTTTTTATAATTATGAGATTATGCGTGTTTCGCAAGATAGTCAACCTGCTAAGGTATTTTATCATTATTTAAAACAACCCGTTCCTCCCGTTGATGATCAGATCTATTTAAATCAACCTATTCAAATGTTATTGCTGTTATGTGAATCAGGCGAAGAACATTATCGAGATCTATTTCCTGAATTGACCTTTATTCGTAATACACCCTATTGCGTTGATGTTTTTAATCACGGTGGTTCTAAAGGAAATGGCATAACTCAGTTATTACAGCGAAAAGGATTTACTGATGTACCAACTTATGCATTTGGTGATGGAATGAATGATTTTGAGATGTTCTTAACTGTTGATCATCCAATAGCCATGGCTAATGCTGTTGATGGGCTAAAAGCACATGCTGAATTTATTACTGATGATAATAACAATGATGGAATCGCTAAAGCTTTGCATAAACTTGGTTTGATTTAGTTCTAATAAAAAAATCATCTAATTTAATTAATCAGATGATTAAAATTAATGATAATTTAAAATCGATATTATTATCAAAGCAGTTATTGTAATTATAATTAGGAAAATCTTTTACTCGTGCTCTTATTTTTGGTGTTGTATCTTGTTTAATCTATCTAATTGCTGAATTATTTAAGTGTGAATTGATTTGTCTAGTTTTACGCGGTAAGTAAACAAGAGATTTAATGATGCTATTTCACCTATAGGGTTAGCAAAAGTATGACTTGTTTGGTTAATGATTAAAGTAACAAAAATTCAGTCAATAGCATTGAATTTAGCCAATACATACCTAAAACTATAACCAGTAAAGATGCTTTTTTAGCTAAGCTCGACGAGGTTAAACGCCTAATGGGAAAGATGATGAAGAGTCAGAGCTTGGTTTAAGGTGTTTTGCTGTATCTATTTATGATCGTTTAAGTAACATTCTTGCGCGTTAAGTTTATTAACGTCTATTTTTAGGTGTAATACGGCTGAAGATGGAGCTAATTAATTAGCGAAATTAGTCAATCAATAGCTAATCAGCATTAATTAGTTACAATAAGCTAACAAAATCTGATGATTAATTATTTAAATTATTGATATATCACCCCTAAGCATACTGCCTGGCTTGCTCCTGTCACTTCAGGAATGTTGGATGGAATATGATTGATTCGACAATAAGCAAGCCATGCAAATGCAATTGCTTCCATATCATCACTGTTTATTCCTTTGTCATTTGTGGTTAATACTGTCCAGTTAGGTAATAATGTTGATAATCTTTGCATAATCAACGGGTTTTTAGCACCACCACCACAAACCAATAATTCGCAAGGTAAATTGTTACTGATGGGTAATTTTTCAATTTCATGTTCAATAGATATTGCGGTTAATTCCACTAAGGTTGCTTGAACATCTTGTGCCTTTAAATTCATACCTGCCAGTTTTTTATGTAACCACGGTAAGTTAAATAATTCGCGTCCAGTGCTTTTAGGTGCAGGTAATTTGAAATATGCTTCATCAAGTAACTTATGTAATAAGTTTTGTTGAATGTGGCCTGTTTTTGCCCACATCGCATCTTTATCATAGCTTTGATTAAGATTTTCATTTATCCAACCATCAAGTAACACATTACCCGGCCCCGTGTCGTATCCAATAACTGTTTGATTAGGAATTAAGACTGAAATATTACTAATGCCGCCAATATTTAATATGACTCGATTGATGTGTGGATCTTGTAGTACTGCTTTATGAAAAGCAGGTACTAGTGGAGCACCTTGCCCACCATAAGCCATGTCTTTACGGCGAAAATCGGCAATGGTGATAATGCCAGTTTTAGCTGCAATAATATTGGCATCACCAATTTGCATGGTAAAAGGATTATTACCTGTTGGTTGATGGTAAATCGTTTGCCCATGGCAGCCAATTGCTTTAATTTGGTTTTTATTGATATGATTGTTTTGTAAAAATTGATTGATACTATTAGCAAATAATAGTCCAAGTTGATGATCAAGCTGACCTAAATCTTGTAATGTTGTCTGTTTTGTGTCGCATAGTGTTAGTAATTGTTGTTTAATTGAATTTGGCATCGGATAACAATCACTGATAATGGATGTGACTTTTCCTGCTGTGATATCAACTAGCGCGATATCAATTCCATCCATACTTGTTCCCGACATTACGCCAATATATAAATTTTGCATAACACTATCCTTGCCTAATAATTTGTCCTGTTTTGACATCTCTAATTTCAGAGGGTTGTGAGCGTTGCCCTGTTTCACCTTGTAAGATAGGCAATGTGTCACCAAATTGTTTAGTCACTTCAATAACGGTTCGGCAAGGTTCATGACCAGAACGATTGGCACTGGTTGAGACTAATGGTTTTCCAAATAGATCGCAAAGTTGGCAAACTAATGGATGATTTGTTACTCTTACCGCAATTGAATTATATTGCCCCGTTAAAAAATAAGGTGTGGTTTTATTTTTGGGCATAAGCCAAGTAATAGGACCAGGCCAACTGGCTATTGCTTTTTGTTGTTGCTCTATTGTTAGCGCTGTTTCATCTATATAAGGGATAAGTTGTTTAAAATGGCTGGCAATTAAAATCAATCCTTTATCAATTGATCGTTGCTTTAGTTGTAATAGTGTCATTACTGCCGATTGGCAATCAGGATCGCAACCTAATCCAAAAACAGCTTCGGTTGGATAGGCTATGACATCCCCTTTTTTTAATCGAGCACTTGCTTGCGATAAAGTTAATAAATTGGTCATTAATATCAGCTATTCATTAAAACACAGTTGAATTTATATTAAACTGCAAGATTTAGATTTGCAAATGTGCCAATTCTGTTTTGATATGTGGTTATTTAAGAATAATGAATTCTTTTAATTATATTAAAAGATTATTCCCAATTTATTTGTGGATAATACTTAGCTGTTAATTCAACTACTTGTTGCATAGTGATGACTTCAAGCCTTACATCGATGAATTGACTAATGCCACGAGCAATAATATCGTTGTCAAGTACATAACAATGCGTGGTTTTTTGTAAAATATCATTCAATAAGGCATTATTTTGACAAGCAATCATAACGCCATTTTGCCAAAAAAGTACGGCATCTTGCGTAGATATGAGTGTTGTATCAATATTTGCTAAGTGATGAGTTGAAATTGTATGTAACATTTTTCCACTTTTTACTAAAATATCTATTTTACTTTGAATTTTTAAGAAAAAAGCAAGTTAACCTTGCTTGGTACATCTTTAATGGTTATTAGTATATAATAAGGATCATTTATTGAGCAAAGAATTCGTTATGAAACCGATTATTTTAGCTAACGAGCAAGAAACAATTTTATTTGGTAAACAGCTTGCTGAGCAATGTTTAAATTATTTATCTAATCACAATAGTGCAATAGTTATCTACTTAATTGGCGATCTTGGTGCGGGTAAAACAACGTTCAGTCGAGGATTTTTACAACAACTTGGTCATAAGGGTAATGTTAAAAGTCCTACTTATACTTTAGTTGAACCTTATCATTTTAACGATTTTTCAGTTTATCATTTTGATTTATATCGATTAGCTGATCCTGAAGAATTAGAATTTATGGGCATACGCGAATATTTCTCTTCTCGATCAATTTGTTTAATTGAGTGGCCAAAGCAAGCACAAGGCATATTACCCATTGCCGATATTGAAATCCATTTGTCTTATTTAGCACTTGAACGCAGTGTTTGTTTACAAGCAAATACCAAAACAGGTCAGTCAATTATTAATTTACTACATTAACAATTAGCGAAAATACTGATGAAAAAATTAATGACTTTTTTTATGCTTTTGCTACTTTGCAGCTCAGCTTATGCCGCTAAAGTGGTTATAGCTGTTGATGCTGGGCATGGCGGTAAAGATTCTGGTGCCATAGGTAAACATAATCTTTATGAAAAAACAGTGACATTTTCTATTGCTAAAAAGCTTACCAATTTATTAAATAATGATCCTAATTTTAAAGGGGTCTTAACACGCAGTAGTGATAATTTCATTTCGGTATCGCAGCGTTCAGATATCGCGCGTAAAAACAAAGCTAATTTACTTGTGTCAATTCATGCTGATGCAGCGCCAAATCGAAGTGCTTCTGGCGCTTCAGTTTGGGTGTTGTCAACTAAACGTGCGGATACTGAACTGGGGCGTTGGCTAGAACAAGATGAAAAACAGTCTCAACTATTAGGAGGTGCTGGTGATGCGCTTAGTGATGATCATAATCGTCATTTGAGTCAGGCGGTATTAGATCTACAATTTTCCTATTCTCAGCGTGTAGGGTATGAATTAGCAACACAAGTTATTAAAGAGATGAGTGGGCCAATCAAACTGCATAAACGTAAACCTGAACATGCTAGTTTAGGTGTATTACGGTCTCCGGATATCCCTTCTATTTTGGTTGAGGTTGGTTTTATATCAAATGAAACTGAAGAAAGTTTACTTGCTAGTAATACTCATCAAGATAAGATTGCAAGAGCAATTTATCAAGGTATAAAAAACTATGTAAAACAAAATCCTAAATTTGGAGAACGGCACTAATGGCAATACATATTCTATCACCACAATTGGCCAATCAAATTGCTGCTGGTGAGGTGGTAGAAAGGCCGGCATCTGTTATTAAAGAATTAGTCGAAAATAGCCTTGATGCAGGTAGTACGCAAATTGATATTGATCTCGAACAAGGTGGTTGTAAGTTAATCCGTGTTCGTGATAATGGTTTTGGTATTACTAAAGAGGAATTAGCATTAGCTTTAGCCCGTCATGCCACCAGTAAAATTAGTACACTAGATGATTTAGATTCAATTATTAGCCTTGGATTTCGTGGTGAGGCGCTAGCCAGTATCAGTTCAGTATCTCGATTGACGTTAACTTCCCGTACCGCCGAGCAATCCGAAGCTTGGCAAGTCTATGCCGAAGGTCGCGATATGAAACCGGTTATTAAACCTGCAGCCCATCCCGTAGGATCAACGGTTGAAGTCTTGGATTTATTTTATAATACACCCGCGCGTCGTCGTTTTTTGAAAACCGACAAAACCGAATTTATGCATATTGAAGAGTTTGTTCGTAGAATTGCTTTAGCGCGTCCTGATGTCTCTTTTAATTTGCAACATAATGGTAAACTGGTTAAACAATATCGATCATCCACACTTGAAAAAAGGGTTGAATTAGTTTGTGGTCGAGAGTTTATGCAAAAAGCAGTTAAACTCGATTGGCAGCATGATGATTTACTTATTCAAGGATGGGTCGCTAGTAACAACGTCAGTGATCTGCAATATTTTTACGTTAATGGTCGTGTTATTAAAGATAAATTACTTAATCATGCTTTGCGTCAAGCTTATATTAGTCAAACTAATGAGCAACAGAGTTATGTGGTCTTTTTACAACTTGATCCAAAACAGGTTGATGTCAATGTACATCCTGCTAAACATGAAGTTCGTTTTCATGAAGCACGTTTAGTTCATGATTTTGTTTATCAAGCTATTATGATGGCATTGGAATCCCATTTGTCTATTACGACTCAAGCGCCAGTCATTACTCCTAATCGTCAAGCTGCGGGTGTTAATATTTTTAATCAATTGGCTCAACCTAAAAATTATCAAGCTAGCAGTCAACCAACAAAAAAATCAGGTAATTTTGCTAGAGAAAATACACTATATGGTCAGCTTGTTGATGTTTCTAAATCGGTTGAAACTAAACCTGAGCCAGTAAGATTATCCCATCAAGATGATCAAATGACTGAGGGGCAAAAAGCGGTAATTGATGCGTTGTTTCCACAGCGAAGTACATCTTTACACTCCTTACAACAGCAGCTTGATAGTTCGTCATTAGTACAATTTGGTCGTGTGTTAACGGTTATTCAACCAGATATAGCATTGCTTGAAAAGTTTGAAGATAATCAGCAAAAATTTATGTTGATGAAATTACCTGTAGCTCAACAAAAATTGTCAGCAATTAAATTATTATCTCAAGATTCTGAAAAATTATTGATTCCATTGACTATTTTAATCAATCATAAAGAACAACAAGCATTAACCAATTATCAACCTCAACTTAATTTTTTAGGATTTGATTTTTATATCGACAAAGCAAAATTACATTTACAAAGCGTACCTAAAATGCTTAGAACGATGAATTGGCAGCAAATATTACCTGCTTTATTGGCATTGATTTCATCGTCAGAGAAAAATGCATTAGATCCGACCAAAATTGCAGATTGGCTGGCTAGTCAATGTGATAATACTCAAGCAGTAAGTTGGAGTGTGACCAAAGTGATCCAATTACTTGCACAGCTAGAGCAAATTGATAGCAATTTATTGCAACTAGGAACATTTTTACATCCTATTGATCTTCAATCTTTTATAAAATCCATGTAATTATGAATAAAGCAAAAGTTATTTCATTAATGGGGCCAACGGCTTCAGGTAAAACCGCATTTGCGATGGCGCTTTATGAACGTTATCCAATTGATATTATAAGTGTCGATTCAGCGCTGATTTATCGTGATATGGATATCGGTACAGCCAAACCAACAAAACAAGAGCAATTAAACTACCCACATAAATTAATTGATATATGTGATCCCGCAGAAAGTTATTCTGCCGCCAATTTTAGGCATGATGCCCTCGTTGAAATTGAAAAAACGTTAAAAAAAGGGCGAATTCCACTGTTAGTTGGTGGAACAATGTTGTACTTTAAAGCGTTGCTTGAAGGGTTATCCCCTTTACCTGTGGCTAACAATGAAATTCGGCAACAAATAGAAGAAAAGGCCAATAAATTTGGTTGGCAATCGATTCATGAAGAATTAAAAAAAGTTGATCCTGTTTCAGCTCAAAGAATTCATCCAAACGATCCACAGCGTCTTAATCGTGCTTTAGAAGTGTATTTAATTTCGGGTAAAAGTTTAACCGAACTTACCCAAGAAAGTGGTGAAGCATTACCTTACGATGTGATGCAGTTTGCCATTATGCCTTCAGATCGCGCCGAGTTACATCAGCGTATTGAACAACGTTTTTTACAGATGCTTGATCAAGGATTTGAAAATGAAGTGAAAGCGCTAAAATTACGACCTGACTTGCATTTAAATTTACCTTCGATGCGCTGTGTTGGCTATCGGCAAATGTGGGAGTATTTAGATGGTCAAAGTAGTTATGATGAAATGGTGTTCAAAGGTATTTGTGCAACACGTCAATTAGCAAAAAGGCAAATTACTTGGCTACGTGGTTGGAAACAACCTATTACATGGTTAAATCTTGATAATATGGATAAGGTTTTCGATCAGCTGTTTTAGGTTTGAAAATATTTTTTACTGCCTATTACTTAACTTTTTATGACTGAATTGCTTTTCCAAAATGTAAAAAAGTTTTAGGTTAATATAATATTTTAGTATATTTTTTTGTTTGATTAGTGTAAATTTATTAAAATTTTAGTTATTTGTGCATAAATTATTATTGACCGGTTCAAGAGCTGAGTTTTTTATGTTATTTTGGTAAATAGACATAAGTACTTTATGTTTTAGTTAAATTAAAAATTTTTAAAAAGTACGATTATATTATCTTCATATTATTATTTTCATCTTAAAGGATAAACTCATGTCAAAAGGGCAGTCATTACAAGATCCTTATTTAAATTTGCTTCGTCGCGAGCATATTCCTGTATCCATTTATTTAGTTAACGGTATTAAATTACAAGGGCAAATTGAGTCATTTGATCAGTTTGTTATTTTATTAAAAAATACTGTAAGCCAAATGGTATATAAACATGCCATCTCAACAGTTGTACCATCAAGATCTATCTCTGGATTGGTGACTCAACCTGAAGAGGAAAGCGAAAGCTGATTAATTCAGTGGAGAATCTGATTGTTTGAGCGATATAAAGGCGGGGAATCTGCCTTATTAGTCCATGTATTCTTCCCTCAAGAAAGCGATATCGAGGATCTAAAAGAGTTTGAAGTGCTTGTTTCTTCTGCTCAAATTGAGATTCTCGATATTGTGACAACCTCAAGAAAAGCGCCACAAGCTAAATATTTTATTGGTGAAGGGAAAGCGCTTGAAATTGCCGAAAAAGTTAAAGCGCTTGACGCATCTGTCATCTTAGTTAATCACACCTTAACTCCTACCCAAGAACGAAACCTAGAAAAATTATGTGAATGCCGTGTCGTTGATCGAACTGGGCTTATTTTAGATATTTTTGCTCAGCGCGCTAGAACTCATGAAGGTAAGTTACAAGTAGAATTAGCGCAGTTGCAGTATTTATCAACGCGTTTAGTTCGAGGCTGGACACACTTAGAACGACAAAAAGGTGGGATTGGTTTAAGGGGACCGGGCGAAACTCAGTTAGAAACCGATAGGCGTTTAATTCGTCATCGTATTCAATTAATATTATCTAGGCTTGCTAAAGTTGAAAAGCAGCGTAATCAAAATCGACAATCAAGAAATAAAGCTGATCTAGCTACCGTCTCGTTGGTTGGTTATACTAATGCTGGTAAATCAACACTATTTAATTCATTAACGCATGCCGATGTTTATGCTGCCGATCAATTGTTCGCAACGCTTGATCCGACTTTAAGACGCATTAATGTTGAAGATGTTGGTGAAGTCGTATTAGCCGATACAGTCGGATTTATTCGTCATTTACCTCATGACCTTATTGCTGCTTTTAAAGCAACATTACTCGAAACCCAAGAGGCTGCACTTTTATTACATGTGATTGATGCATCCGATCCAAACCTATTAGATAATATACATGCCGTCGAAGAGGTTCTATTAGAAATAGATGCCCACGATATTCCGACATTGATGGTAATGAATAAAATAGATTTAATTGAAGGTAAACAGCCTGGTATTGATCGTGACGAAAACGGTATGCCTATTCGTGTTTGGATTTCTGCTCAAAATGGTTTAGGATTAGATCTCTTATTTACTGCATTAAAAGAAAGACTTGCTAGACAGATCCAAATTTGTCAATTAAGCTTACCTGTTCATTTAGTAAGGCTAAGAAGTCGTTTTTATCAGCTAAATGCAGTAGAACATGAAATTATAAATGAAGATGGTAGCTTTCATCTTGATGTGAGAATGCCGTCAATTGAATGGAATCGCCTCTGTAAACAAGAGCCAGATCTGTTATACTTAATCAATACGCAAAATAACAACTAATTGTTAAATGGAGCATATAAAATATGGCGTGGAATCAGCCCGGAAATAACGGACAAGATAACGATCCATGGGGAAGTAATAATAAAAAACCTTCTAATTCATCCGGTGGTTTTTTAGATAAAATTAAAGACCTATTAAAAAAAGGTAATTCAAGCAATAATAATGGTGGTTCATCAAAAATAAAATTATCGATGAATAGCTCAAAAATTGTTATTGCTGTCATTGTTGTGCTTATTCTGATTTGGGGAATAAGTGGTTTTTATACTATCAACCAAAGTCAACGCGGTGTGATTACCCGTTTTGGACAGGTTCAACCAGAAATTATTCAACCTGGTTTGAATTGGAAACCTACCTTAATCGACAAAGTTTATGTCGTTGATACCCAAGGTACACGAAATTTTAATGTACAAGGGTTCATTGTTACAACAGGTGAAAATTTAGTTTTTGTTGAAATGAATGTTCAATATCGTATCAGCAATCCATTGAAGTATTTATTTAATGTGACCAATGTTGAGGATAGTCTTCGTCAAGCTGCTGATAGTGCTTTAAGAACAGCGGTTGGAAGTTCTAATATTGATGCGATTATTTCCGATGGCCGAGCTGCGCTTGAAAGCAGTACTAAAGATGAATTAGTTAATGTAATTACCCATTACGATATGGGGATTAACATTGTTGATTTGAACTTCCAAGTTGCTCGACCACCAGATGAAGTGCAAGATGCTTACGATGATGCTATTCGTGCTCAAGGTGATAGTGAACGTGAAATTAAACAAGCTGAAGCAGATAAAGTTCAGTTAGTGCAACAAGCAGAAGGTAAATCTGCAAGAATTTTAGCTGATGCTGATGCGTATAAAGTTCGGGTAGAACTTGAAGCGGCCGGTGATGTTGCACGTTTTGAAAAAATATTACCTCAATATAAGGCTGCCCCTCAAATCACTAAAGAGCGTTTATATATTGAAACAATGGAAAAAATATTAAGTAAAACTAATAAAGTGGTTGTGAATGATAAAAGTGGTAATTTAATGGTGTTACCTTTAGAGCAATTATTAAAAAATAATGGCGAAAAAACATCTACTCCAACTACGTTGCCAAATCAAAACAGTGATTACAATTTTAATATGCCAAGCTCTTCTGATGCGATAAAAAGTGCACCTCAACCAACCAAAGAGTCGCAAAATGGTGCTACAACCCGTAATAATAGTTCTACCAGCAATACGACGCGGACTATGGGACGATAAGGAGAAAAATGAATATGCGTAAATTATTGATTCCTATAGTTTTGATTTTAATTGGTGTGTTTTTTTCAAGTGCTTATGTTATTGAGGAAGGCACCCGTGGTGTTGTTTTAAGATTTAATAAAATAATTGGATTATCTCAACCTGGTTTACATTTTAAAATTCCAGGTATTGATAGTGTTAAAGTTATTGATGCTAAAATACAAACCACCAATAGTTCTAATAACAGTAAAGAACAACGTTTTTTCAATGTTCAAAAGAAAGAGTTGATAGTTGATTATTTTGTTCAATGGAAAATTGTTGACTTCAATCGTTATTATGAAACAGTTGCCGGCGGCAATAATGTTGAAGACTTACTACTTGCTCGTCTTAATGGTCGTTTAAGAGCGGAAATTGGTAAACTGAGTAATAAGGACATTATTAATGACTCGAATGCGGATACTAAATCGCGTAATTCTTTAATGATTCGAGTAAAAGATGCTTTAAATGGTACACATCAAGATTCTGTTGATAACGCACCAATAGATAAATTAGTTGCAGATACAGAAAAAGATCCCGAAAGTAGTAAAACGAGTCTACGCGCTTTTGGTGTTGAAGTCGTTGATGTACGTATTAAACAGATTAATTTCCCTGCTGAAGTTTCAGGTTCTATCTATGCAAGAATGCGAGCAGAACGAGAAGTCATTGCCCGCGATAAACGTTTTGAAGGCGTAAGAAAAGCGGAAGAAACAAGAGCAGCAGCGACACTTGAGGCAACAAAAATATTATCTGAAGCTGAACGACAATCACGAATTATTCGTGGTGAAGGTGATGCTAATGCAGCTAAACTTTATGCTGATGCCTTTGGTAAAGATATGGAGTTTTTTAGCTTCATTCGAAGTTTAAAAGCTTATGAACAAAGTTTTATTGGTAATGACGTTATGGTTATTAGCCCAGATAGTGAATTTTTCCAATACATGAAACTAAAATCGAATAAATAACAGAATGAGTAATAGTCTATGAGTAATAATGTTGTTGTGCTAGGTACGCAATGGGGTGATGAAGGCAAAGGTAAAGTTGTTGATTTACTCACAGAAAAAGCAAAATATGTTGTTCGTTATCAAGGTGGGCATAATGCTGGCCATACGTTAGTGATCAATGGCGAAAAAACAGTATTACATCTTATCCCATCAGGTATTCTTCGTCATGATGTTATAAGTATCATTGCGAATGGTGTAGTGCTTTGCCCTGATGCGCTAATGAAAGAGATGAAAGCGTTAGAAGAAAAAGGTATTCCAGTTAAAGACAGATTACTGATATCTGAATCTTGCCCTTTAATTCTACCTTACCATATTGCATTAGACCAAGCTCGTGAAAAAGCACGTGGTAGTAAAGCGATAGGCACCACAGGTCGAGGTATCGGCCCTGCATATGAAGATAAAGTCGCTCGTCGTGGACTTCGAGTTGGTGATTTGCGTGATCGTCAAGCATTTGCTGAAAAATTGAAAGAAGTTATGGAATACCACAACTTTCAATTAGTCAATTACTATAAAGTTGAAGCGGTTGATTATCAAAAAGTCCTTGATGACACATTAGCGATTGCAGATATTTTAGTCGCTATGATTGCAGATATTCCGACGTTATTAGAAGACGCTCGGAAGAAAGGCGAAAGAATAATGTTTGAAGGTGCACAAGGTACTTTACTTGATATTGATCATGGTACTTATCCTTTTGTTACCTCTTCAAATACTACTGCTGGCGGTGTAGCGACAGGATCAGGTTTTGGTCCTCGTTATGTTGGCTATGTGCTAGGTATTGTTAAGGCTTACTCTACTCGTGTTGGTGCAGGACCATTTCCAACAGAACTCTTTGATGATGTAGGTGAATATCTGTGTAAACAAGGTAATGAATTTGGTGCAACAACGGGTCGTCGTCGTCGTACTGGTTGGCTTGATGCGGTTGCTGTTCGTAAAGCCGTACAACTAAATTCAGTTTCTGGTTTCTGTTTAACTAAACTTGATGTGTTAGACGGTCTTAAAGAGGTTAAAATCTGTGTTGGTTATCAATTACCTAATGGTGATGTGATTAACAATGCACCGGCTGCTGCTGAAGATTGGAGTTTAGTCAAACCTGTATATGAGTCTATGCCAGGATGGAGCGAATCAACTTTTGGTATTAAAAGTTATGATGCGTTACCACAAGCAGCAAAAAATTATATTAAACGAATAGAAGAGTTAACTGAAACCCCAATTGATATTATTTCAACAGGTCCAGATCGTAGTGAAACCATGATTCTACGTGATCCTTATCAAGCATAATAGTAATTAGAAAATCGGGATATTGTTCCCGATTTTTTATTTTTAGGATATTAAAATTAAAAATAGTTAACTGAGTATGAGGACATTATGACTACAATAGGAACGCCGTTATCACCCACTTCAACAAAAGTTATGCTTTGTGGTGCAGGTGAATTAGCGAAAGAAGTCGTGATAGAGCTACAAAGGTTTGGTTGTGAAGTTATTGCTGTTGATCGCTACGCTAATGCGCCAGCAATGCAAGTTGCACATCGTTATCATGTAATCAATATGTTAGATGGTCAAGCTTTAAGGAAAGTTATCGAAGCTGAAAAACCTGATTATATCGTTCCAGAAATAGAAGCAATTGCAACTGACACTTTAGTCGAATTAGAGCAGCAAGGCTTTACGGTTATTCCTACAGCAAAAGCAACACAACTGACGATGAATCGAGAAGGTATTCGTCGGCTAGCCGCTGAAGAGCTAAAACTACCAACTTCACCTTACCGATTTGCTATAAATGAACATGAATTTAAAAAAGCGGTTGAAGAGATAGGCTTTCCTTGTTTTGTTAAACCCGTTATGAGTTCTTCAGGAAAAGGACAATCACTGATACGTAATCATCAGGACATTGAATTAGCATGGACATATGCACAAGCAGGAGGGCGAGCTGGTGGGGGTAAGGTTATTATCGAAGGTTTGGTGGATTTTGATTATGAAATTACTTTATTAACTGTTCGACATATTCATGGTGTTTCATTTTGTCAACCAATTGGTCATCGACAAGAAAAAGGTGATTATCGAGAATCTTGGCAACCTCAAGCGATGTCTGATAATGCACTAAAGTTAGCAAAGGAAATTGCAACCAAAGTAACTGATGCATTAGGCGGACGCGGTTTATTTGGTGTAGAATTATTTATTAAAGGTGATCAGGTTTGGTTTAGTGAAGTTTCACCACGTCCACATGATACCGGTATGGTGACGTTAATATCACAAAATCTTTCTGAATTTGCGCTGCATGCTCGAGCAATACTTGGTTTACCTATTCCTGTTATTGAACAATATGGCCCGAGTGCATCTGCTGTTTTATTAGTAGAGGGAGATTCTAAACAAGTTAAATTTGCTAATTTAGATAAAGCATTAAGTCAGCCACAAACGGATTTACGTTTATTCGGTAAGCCAGAAGTAAAAGCAACGCGCAGAATGGGTGTTGCGCTTGCTAGAGCACTAACGGTTGAGGAAGCGATTAGTAAAGCGAAGAATGCAGTAAAACAAATCACGATAAGCTTATAAAGTTGCGTTTAGCTTAAAAAGCAATCACTCGATAAGAAAAATTTGAAATTTATAAAATTGGGGGTTGACGTAGGCAAATGAAGTGAGTAACATACGCAACCCTTGAGACAGCAAACTGAAACAACAAAATGTTTAGTTAAATTAAAAGCTGTCAGCTCTTTAAAAAGAAGAAACAGACAATCTGTGTGGGCACTTGCGAGACGAAAAGATTAAAGTCTACGGACTCAAAAAATTAAGTCTTGATAAGTGACACTGAAGATTCATTTGAATATGTCAGAGACAGTTATTGAGCATCAAACTTTAAATTGAAGAGTTTGATCATGGCTCAGATTGAACGCTGGCGGCAGGCTTAACACATGCAAGTCGAACGGTAACATGAGTGCTTGCACTTGATGACGAGTGGCGGACGGGTGAGTAAAGTATGGGGATCTGCCGAATGGAGGGGGACAACAGTTGGAAACGACTGCTAATACCGCATAATGTTGAGAGACCAAAGCATGGGACCTTCGGGCCATGCGCCATTTGATGAACCCATATGGGATTAGCTAGTTGGTGGGGTAAGGGCTCACCAAGGCGACGATCTCTAGCTGGTCTGAGAGGATGACCAGCCACACTGGAACTGAGACACGGTCCAGACTCCTACGGGAGGCAGCAGTGGGGAATATTGCACAATGGGGGGAACCCTGATGCAGCCATGCCGCGTGTATGAAGAAGGCCTTCGGGTTGTAAAGTACTTTCGGTAGTGAGGAAGGTGGTGTATCTAATAGGTGCATCAATTGACGTTAATTACAGAAGAAGCACCGGCTAACTCCGTGCCAGCAGCCGCGGTAATACGGAGGGTGCGAGCGTTAATCGGAATGACTGGGCGTAAAGGGCATGTAGGCGGATAATTAAGTTAGGTGTGAAAGCCCTGGGCTCAACCTAGGAATTGCACTTAAAACTGGTTATCTGGAGTATTGTAGAGGAAGGTAGAATTCCACGTGTAGCGGTGAAATGCGTAGAGATGTGGAGGAATACCGGTGGCGAAGGCGGCCTTCTGGACAGATACTGACGCTGAGATGCGAAAGCGTGGGGAGC
>NZ_LZGO01000046.1:0-1941 GCF_001690235.1 Gilliamella sp. wkB292 | reverse complement strand
TTCTGATATTCAAGTCAGTGTTTATCGAATTCTTACCGCTTTTATTATTTCGTCGATTATGTCAATTATCATTGGCGTGTTAGCTGGCTGTTTTGCGGTTGGTAAAGCCATTATTGAGCCATTAGTTGATTTTATTCGATATATGCCTGTTGTAGCATTTGTACCATTAACTATTTTATGGTTCGGTACTGGCGATCAGCAAAAATTTATCATTATTTGGATTGGTACTTTTTTTCAACAAGTTTTAATGGTGATTGATGCGACTAAACGTGTACCAGCCGATTTTATTGGTTTAGGGCGAACGTTAGGGATGAGTGAAAGTAAAATTCTTTTCAAGATTGTTATCCCTTCTGCTTTGCCTGCTATTTGGGATACCTTACGTATTAGTCTTGGTTGGGCATGGACTTGGTTGGTTGTCGCTGAATTAGTCGCGGCAACGTCGGGTTTGGGCTATCGAATTCTACTTTCACAGCGTTATTTTCAAACGGATACTATCATTGGTTATATTTTAATTTTAGGTTTATTGGGATTAATAACAGATCAGTTAATGCGCCTATTTGAAAAAATACTATTCCGCTATAATGTGAGGTCAAAATAATGGCGAGCTTAACTATCAAACATCTGAATAAAAGTTTTTGTTTAGGTAAGCATCAGCGCAATGTATTAAGTGATATAAATTTATCGGTTAATGATAATGAATTTGTTTCAATTGTTGGCGCTTCTGGTTGTGGTAAAAGTACACTATTATCGATTATCGCAGGTTTAGAATCTTATGATAGTGGTGAAGTTTTCGTGGATGATAAACCCATTTATACCCCAGGGCTTGATCGTGGTGTGGTTTTTCAATCTTACACTTTATTACCTTGGCTTACTGTCCAGCAGAATGTTGAATTTGCGCTTTCAGCTGCCGGTTACTCTGGTCACGAAAGCCGTGATATTGCCAAAGAACACCTTGAGTTAGTCAATTTATCTAAGTTTGCTAAGGTTTATCCTAATCAATTATCGGGAGGTATGAAACAACGCGTTGCGTTGGCGAGAGCGATTTCATATCGTCCTAAGATTTTATTAATGGATGAACCATTTGGTGCATTAGATGCAATTACTCGTCATCAAATGCAAACATTATTGACTAAAATATGGGAACAACATCGGCTCACTGTAATCTTTATTACTCATGATGTTGAAGAGGCAATTTATCTTTCCGATAGAATTGTTTTATTATCAGTGAAACAAAAAGGGATTAAAGCAATTTTTCCCGTTAATCAAATGCGGCCAAGAAATAAATCTACCTTAAATACGGGCAATTTTTTAAATCTGAATCAACAAATCCTTGATGCCATCAATCAAGATATTGAATAAAACATTATTGTTACAGTCACAATAAGACAATCAAAAAAGGATTGTTAAACGATATTGTATTATAGACGTCAATTTGCTTTCTTTTTTATAAGATAAAAAAAAAGGTGCACATTGTGCACCTGCTTCTGAGCTAATTAAGAGCACTCATCGTGCTCTAGTTATTATCTAAAATTATTTAATAACTTTAGCAACAACACCCGCACCAACAGTACGGCCACCTTCACGAATCGCAAAACGTAAACCTTCTGCCATCGCAATTGGGTGAATTAATGATACTGTCATTTTGATATTATCGCCTGGCATTACCATTTCTACGCCTTCTGGTAACTCGATAGTACCTGTTACGTCAGTTGTACGGAAGTAGAACTGTGGACGGTAACCTTTGAAGAATGGAGTATGACGTCCGCCTTCTTCTTTACTTAAAATATAAACTTCTGATTCAAAGTCTGTATGTGGTGTGATTGAACCTGGTTTAGCTAATACTTGACCACGTTCGATTTCTTCACGTTTAGTACCACGTAGTAACACACCTACGTTTTCACCTGCTCGACCTTCGTCAAGTAATTTACGGAACATTTCAAC
>NZ_LZGO01000045.1:0-53856 GCF_001690235.1 Gilliamella sp. wkB292 | reverse complement strand
ATATGGCACGAATTACCGTTATGAAGAGCACTATAAAGGATTGAATGATAATGGCACGGCTAATGCTGGTCGTGATAGCGATACAGCCAACCGTTTTGCGGCAGGAGAGCAAAATGGTAACCGCGAAGGTAATCAGGATAACAGCATTGAAAGTGGGACATGGTATGCGCGTATTCGTCATGAACAGGCAATCAGTAGTCAGGTAATCATCAGCGGTAAAAGTAACCGCTGTCAGCTGGTGCCGGGTCAACGTATTCGCATAACAGGTAACCCGTTAGCCGATACGCAAGAGGGGTTTATCATTATAAGTGTGGCTGGGCACGGTAACCGCACGGATGCTTATGAAGTGGCATTTACCGCCATCCCGTATCAGGTATTAAAACCCTACCGCCCTAAACCGATAGCATGGCCACAAATCAGTGGCACCTTACCGGCACGGGTGACCAGTCCGGATAATGACACCTATGGTTATATTGACACTCAGGGTCGATACCGGGTTAAGTTTAACTTTGACCTGAAAAGCTGGAACAGCGGTGAAGAGAGCTTATGGGTCAGACTGGCGAAACCGTATGCCGGTAGCCGTTATGGTTTTCACTTTCCGCTTATTGACGGTACGGAGGTGGCGATAGCCTTTACTAACGGTAACCCTGACCGCCCTTATATTGCTTATGCGATGCATGACAGTGCCCACCCTGACCATGTTGCAACGGCCAACAAACATCGCAATGTGATTCGCACGGCGACCAACAATAAACTGCGGATGGATGATAAACGCGGTCAGGAGCACATCAAGTTAGCCACTGAATACGGAAAAACCCAGCTTAATATTGGTCACTTAGTTAACCAGAATAAAGAGCAGCGAGGTGAAGGGTTTGAACTACGCACTGATGAATGGGGCGCCTTAGCGGCGGCAAAAGGGTTATATCTGACCACCCAAACCGAGCCAAAAGCGCAGGGCAAACAGCTGGATATGCAAGGCGCGATTACTCAGTTAGAAAACGCCTTATCGATAGCTAAATCCCTGCAAAATGCGGCTAAACAATCGGAAGCACACAGTGCTGATACGGACAGTCAAAATCAGCTCAAGGCAAACTTAACTGAGCTGGCGCAAAGTGGCATTTTAGCTTATGCACAGGAGGGCATTGCGTTAACCAGTCCTGAAAACATCCAGCTATCTACGAGTAGCAGTATTTCCTTAACCAGTGAAAACCAGACTGATATTACCGCATTAAAAAACATCACCCTGTCTGGTGGTGAATCAATGGGGTTATTTGCCCACAAATCGGGGATGAAAGTCTTTGCTAACCAGGGTGATATAAACCTGCAAGCGCAAAATGCCAACCTGAATATGGCCGCCAAGCAGGATATCAAAATTGACAGTGTTGATGGTGAGCTGACAATCACAGCCAGTCAAAGAATCACCTTAATTTGTGGTGGCTCTTATATCAAAATCAGTGAAGAGGGGATTGAGCTCGGTACAGCTGGTAATGTGTATATAAAAAGCAATGCCTTGCAAAAAATGGGAGCGGCAACTATTGATAGTGACAAATTAAAATTTACATCCAGTGATATTGATGTAGCACTCATGCGTTTAATCAACACTGAACTCATCAATTTTTCAGGATAAAGGAATCAATAATGGCATTAACACCCTTAAAAAAATGGACATACCCGGTCGTTACCAATGACCCAAATCAATTAAATGCTAACCGTTATCATGAAGCATTAATGTTAGCGCAAAGCGGTTTTTATCCTGTGAGCGTTAATAAGCTTGTGCATGGAGGAATTCACTTTGATGAAGATGTGCTTAAGAATTTAGGCATTGTAAATGATAAACCCAGCAAAGTGTATTGTATAGCCGATGGTGAAGTGATTGCTTATCGGGTTAATGACAATTATCAAAAAGTTGATTATGGTAATAAGGTTGATTTTTTCTCAACCGGTTTTGTTTTAGTTCGTCATCTGCTTGAAATGGAACGAATTGAAGAGGCACCGCCTGCAACAACAGAAGGTGAGATATCAACCGACGCAGCTACAAATAGCTCAACTGAAAATTCAACAGCGCCAACAGCCAATGTATCACCGTCGTCAAATACACAGCCTACAACTACAACGCCGGTAAAAACATCACCAACGGGCACAAATACTAATATGCCAACTCCTCCAACGACAACCGGTGACTCATCAACAGCAGGCACGCCGCCTGCTACAGAAACGGCTAAACCCAAACAGCCGGGTCATCAACTGTATTTCTACAGTTTATATATGCATTTAGCTGATACCAAGTACTATGAAGATAACCCTAAAGAGCCTGCGCCTGCATTTTGGGAGCAAGATATTTACCGAGTCATTGATAAAGGTTTAGATTTTGTCGAAGGGCTAAATATTCGAAAAATGCCTGACCTAACAGAAGGAGAAATCCTTGCGGTATTACAAGCGGGCACCAAAGTGGAGTTGAATCTTGAGCTACATAGCGAAGATTATAAATGGTATGCAGTCACATCGTTACAGGAAGGCTATTGTTCAATCCCAGTATTAACCCCTTATGAGCATGAAGGAAAGAAGATTATCGGCTGGGTTCTCACTGGTACTAGAAAGCAACTGACTGAATCCACATTTGATATAAAAGGTAAAGATAGTCAATTAGCCAAATCAAAAGGACTAAGAGTCAGGGATGAAAGTAAAAAAAATATACTGGCTATGTTACCAGAGGGTACTCAAATAAAAATAACCGGTGATAAAAAACCTAAAACGTATGTTGAATTAACTCAAATAATAGGTAATGGACAACCGACAATTCCCTTACCTACAGAGAAAAAATTGGTTTGGTATGATAGTCTCGAAAATATCGCCCGAGGCAAAGAATATAATAAGGTTGTGGTATTAGATAAACCTTTTCCCATCAATGCGGGTGATTTAGTCGGTCATATTGGTCATAATCCAAATAAGATTATTGATATTATTGATAAAAAAACGGATAAAGACGGTAATTATATTAATATCGATACTTTACCCTTAGGTGGCGGGATAGAAAAAAGCCGATTTCGGCCGGGTTTACATGTGGAGTGTTTTACTTGTGAAGATTTGCCGACGTTCATCACCCAAACGCAGGCAGAGGCAAGTAAAGTACCCGATGAAGATAAAACATTGGTTGGCATATCAAAAGGTGCAAAATTACTGGCGTTAGCATCAGACTCGGATTCAACAGTAGGTGAGTGCTTCAAAGGTTCGGAAATAAAAGTACTGAGTAAAGAATCGAATATCAACTGGTTACAAATAGAGATTCAAATATCAAAAAGTGAAACCAAAACATTATGGATAGAACATAATAACGAGATACAGGATAAACTAAAAGAAAAAGGTAATCTAAAAGATTTAGCCAGTACCACACCGGCATGGAGTAAATTTCCCTTACAAGAGAGTGAGTTAACCGGTAGCAAAAATGAAGTTGATATGCCACCGTTGCTACTGAATATAAATGATAAAGATTTAATGGGGAATGATAAACGTGCAATTGATGAAAAGGGGACCTTATGGTTAAAGATAGAGTATGCACTGGATAGTAAAAATATTCCTATTAAAGGATGGACATTTATTGGTAGTGAGGGTGTAAAAAAAGTCAGTGGTTGGGAATGGTTTGATTTTAAACAGATTAGAGAAACCGGCAGTTTAAAAGAATTTTATCTGAATGCGAAAAAAGCGGCAACCCGAAACAAAGATAATGCCTCACTTGAGCACTACAAGCCAACCATTAAAGAGACCCTAACAATATTAGATAAGCAATATATTCAAAATAGTAATAAATATGCGGCATTAACACAGGACTGTTTTAAGGGAATAGCGGAAAAAACCCCATTAACAACGGCACTGGGACGGCTGTTAGTTCATTATAAAAGTGAATGGTATGAAGAGCTGGATGCGGAAGGAAAGCGACCGGAATGGGAAGCATTAAACAGTGAAATGACCGATGATGCTGAAAACTATTTGGGTTATATAAAAGACGGTGATGAAGCAAAACGTGATGCATATGTTAGTAAGTTTGATGCAAGCGAACAAGAATCAATAAAACAAGGCTTAGAACAACAAAGAAGAGACTATGAGCGTTTTCCCGCTGATTATAAAGATGCCCCCGACAAGAAATTAACACCGGAGCAACTTAACTTATTGGGTAAAATAAAAGAGTTAGAAGAGAAGTCAGAATTATGGGAAAAAAACAAAGAAAAAGCGACAAAAATGCTGTGGTGGGAAGATGTAGTCGAAGGATTAGCTAAGCAAAGTCAACAGACAGAACAAAGTGACACTGAAACAGAAAAAGATAAAACAGAAGACAGCTCAAAGCAACAAACCGAAACATCATCAACACCTGCCACGTTAAGCCAAAATGGTGAGGTTTGGTTTATGCATCCTGTGGCGATGGTGGATTATTTTAATGCTAAAAGAAAATTCTGGCATGAGCCTTTAGAGCGCCCACAACGGACTTGTTATAGTTCAAATACAAATCTTAATAATTGGAATGGTGCTTTTGGTTTTGTAAGAAATCAGGGCGCAAAAGCTCATACAGGTTTAGATTTATTTGCAGACATAAATACCCCATGTTACGCGTGTTTAGATGGAGAAATAGTCCAATATGAAGTAGAAGGTGGATATGGAAACGTATTAGTAATAAAAGTCAAGGGTGATGATTTACGCGCATCAAAAAATGACTATACGCTTGAATTTAATGAACCCGACAAACAAGAGATAGTTCAAGCTGATGATTTTGATATTAATGCTGACCATTTTTACTTACGTTATTGTCATTTAAGTGATAAACGTGTTGACTTAAAAGTCGGGAACAAGGTTAAATCGGGTGATTTGATAGGCTATACAGGTGATACAGGTAACGCTAAAGGACTTTGTAATCCTCATTTACATTTTGAAATTGCTATGAAAAAAAATGGTAATCGGACTAATACAAAAAATGCACAAAACGATAGACTAGCCTACAAAATCAATCCAGCATTCTTTGTTAATTTACAGGCAATTGATGTAGATGAGCAGACAAAAGTGAAAGAGAGAAGAATTCAAGAATAAATGGTTAAAAAAAGAAATAAGCTTAAGTAAAACAACAGCATAAAAAATAGAAATAAATTAAGGAATAACAAGATGGATTATATAAAACCTATTTTACTTCTAATATCACTAATACCAACAATTAGCCAAGCAGAATTAAGTCGCATTTACACAGGTAGCATTGGTCAAGATAAAGTTGAATTTTATTTTGAATATGATGTTGCGGTTTATATTGATGATAAAGATCATCAAGTTAAGAGTCTTAATATAAGCCAGATTCGTAATCCTAGTAAATTCAAATCTAATAATGTTAATCCAGTGATTGAGAATGTTGATATTTTTGATTCAGAACAGCTTACAGGCTATACACCCAATGGTGATAAGGTAGATTTACACAAAACATTTGAATACGGTGAATACGATGAACATTCATTACGCAAAGTAGAATTTAATAATGTAGATTATTTACAACAAAGTAGCACTAAAGATTTTTATTTTAAAGCGGTAGTATCAAAGAAAAAAGGGGAAAAAGCAAAAATTGTGGGGATCAAAATTTATAGCAAACAGGATGGTCGCCTTATTCAGACTATTACGGGAATAAAAGGGTGTGAATTTAATTCTTATGTTAGTGTTCAAACACATGAAGGCTTTGATTTTAATTTTGATGGTGATAATAATGATTTTTATCTGACTAAAAATAGAAATTATGGTCCTAATCAAATAGCAGATTATTACGCTTATGATAAAACCCAACAAAAATTTGTTAAATTAAATCTTGATGGTAATGATTTTCGTTTTGATTATAAAGAAAAAGAGGCTATTAGCTACAAAACCTGTCCAAGTAAAAAAGAAAGATCCCAAATATTTCTCACTGATAATTTTCAATACATAGGTAATAACCGTTATAAACGAATTTCAACAGAATGCTTATTTCAGGAGGATAGTTATCCAAACGAAAATAATGGTCGATATGAGTTTAAAAAACAAAGAGAATGCACACTTAATGAGTTGAACTTTTGTCGCAATTATATAGATACCAATGATTATGATGATGATTAATAGCAGTGTGACTGATAAGTATGAATCCAGCTGTATACTAAATAAATTAAGGAATAACAAATGAGTTATAAAAAAATAATTCTACTCTTTCTATTATTAATTCCTGCTATTAGTCAAGCTATTTTCCGTGTTTATACTGGTAATGTAGGAAAAAATGAAGCTGATTTTTATTTTGATTCTGAAAAGGCTGTTTTTGTTTATACAAATGGTAAAGATTATCAAGTTAGACTATTAGATTTTGTAGAAAACAATGCTAATGAATTTAATTTCAAAACTTATTATGCAAATTCATATAAAAAGATGATTGATAAAATATTTATTAAAGATTTCAATGTTGTGACTTTTAATGATGGTTCGGAAAATTACCAACAGCTAGCAGGATATGCTTTTGGTAAAGATAGTAAGATTAATTTAGATAAAATATTTGAATATAACGAATATTCATTAGATGAAGCGGAATTCAGCAATATAGATTATTTACAGAGAGATAGCACAAAAGATTTTTATTTTAAAGTGATAGTGTCTAAAAATCAAAAGGAAAAAGCACATATTGTGGGTGTCAAAATCTTCAATAAAAAAGATGGTCGTCTTATTCAAGTCATCGATGATATAAGTGAATGTGAGTTCCATGGTTATATTAGTATCAAAACTAATGAAAGTTTTGATTTTAATTTTTATGGAAATAATAATTCCTTTTTCATTGTTAAAGATCAATTGTCGGGTTCAAATAATATTGATAAATATTATGCTTACTCTTATGACAAAAAACAGCAGAAATTTGTCAAATTGAATCTTTACGGTAATGATTTCAGCATTGATGATGAAGATAAATTTGCTTATAGCTACAAATACTGTCCGGGCAAAAAAGAAGATGAAGTTATATCGTTGAAAAATAATTTTAAATACTTAGAAAATAACCGTTATAAACGTGTTGAAACAGAATGTTTGTATAAAGAGGTTGGAACGATGGTCGTAAATTCTAATCTATTGGTGTTTACAAAACAAAGAGAATGCACACCTAAAGAGTTAAGTAATTGTAGAAAATTTGTAGATGATCCTTATGAAGATTAAAAATTTTTAGATAAATAATAAGGTTTTTTATTAATTATAAAGTTATTGAAATATATGAATTTTTGATATTGCAAATGTTTTAAGGGAATAGCCGAAAACCCCCCATTAACAACGGCACTGGGACGGCTGTTAGTTCATTATAAAAGTGAATGGTATGAAGAGCTAGATGCGGAAGGAAAGCGGCCGGAATGGGAAGCATTAAACAGTGAAATGACCGATGATGCTGAAAACTATTTGGGTTATATAAAAGACGGTGATGAAGCAAAACGTGATGCATATGTTAGTAAGTTTGATGCAAGCGAACAAGAATCAATAAAACAAGGCTTAGAACAACAAAGAAGAGACTATGAGCGTTTTCCCGCTGATTATAAAGATGCCCCCGACAAGAAATTAACACCGGAGCAACTTAACTTATTGGGTAAAATAAAAGAGTTAGAAGAGAAGTCAGAATTATGGGAAAAAACCAAAGAAAAAGCGACAAAAATGCTGTGGTGGGAAGATGTAGTCGAAGGATTAGCTAAGCAAAGTCAACAGACAGAACAAAGTGACACTGAAACAGAAAAAAGTCAAACATTGCCCCCCTCAACTGAGCAAACCGAAACTTCATCAACGCCAGCCACGTTAAGCCAAAACGGTGAGGTTTGGTTTATGCACCCAGTTGCCCTTATGAATTACTTTAAATTTAAAGCAGGCATTGTGACTTATCATATCTATCAGGATGGAAAAATCGAAAAGCATATACCCGAAAAAATATTCCCTGGTTTTGAGCGAAAATATCAATATGTCTATCATGATAAAGATAATAACGAGCATGAAATTTGTATTTGTGAATGGCATACCATTAATAAGAAAGTGTTTGTAGATTCTCCTAGAGAAACATTTAACTATCCAGATCATGGAACTGTGGAGGAAACTAAAACTAACGTTAGTGATGGGTATATTGCAGCTAGAGCGAAATACAAAAATGGTGATATTCATGAATGGATAAAAATAGAAGATGGTGTAAGTATTCATGAAAGACTAACTATGATTAATGGGAATATTGCTGAATATGGACGTCATGACAAACAAGGAGATGTATGGAAACTATATAAAAAGCTGAAGGAAGAAGCCCAAATGGTTCGAATGCCGGATAGTCTTAACTATGAAAGTAGTGGTGTAATTATAAAATATGAACTTAAAGAAACTTTTCGAAAATATATAAATCCAGACTTACTGGCAGGTTTTATAGGCGCTCTGGCGGAGATTAAAGAAAATATTATTGTAACGGGTAGTGCCTACGAACAAGGCTCTTGTTTTCCTAGTTCTTTACACATAAATGGTCTGAGTATTGACACAAAGTACATTAAAAAAGTTAAAAATTTAACTGATTACAAAAAAGATAAAGAATTTGTTAACGCTTTGGCTAAATTCCATTTTAGAACGTTTCGAATAGGAGAGGCAATCTATAACTTATTTAAAGATATATCAGGAGTAATATTTGGATATGAATTACATAATAGCCATTTGCATACAGAAAATTTTGATTTTAATACCATTAAAATAATTGAATAATCGACGATTTAAATGAGAAGGATAAAGGGAATGAAAAAAAATTTTTTAACTTTGATTTTATTGTTTATTTTTTCTATAGGAATTGTTCATTCAAATGAATCACCGGATATTTGGGATTATTATAAAGTTTCAAAAAATTCTGTTTTTGGTAATGAATCAGATTATGACAGAGAGATTTTAACGGAAAAGTATTCGCGAATTAAACTAATATTAATTGATGGAAATATTATAGTTGATACAATTTGTCTTATCCACTATGAAACATCAACAAATCTTACTACACCTTTATCTTATTGGAAAACTCCAGAAAAAGTAGAGGAATATAAAAAAATTTTTTCAGAAGAAGGGATCCTTTTAGGCGATCAATTTGAGGCAATCAAATTTACTAATAATCATGACGATAATTTATGCTTGGAAGCGGGTTTAACTGATTTAATAAAGATCGATAATTATTTTGTTTTTCTAACTAAGTCAGATTACTTAATAATATTTTCGAAGCAATTGAAAAAAAATAATGAATCTCCCATAACTTATCGAGGATTTAATTATCAGGTACCAAATCGAGAGTTTAGTTGGTTTGGTCATCCCATGTTGACTAATAAAAAAATTGTAGAGGATATGAATAAGAAGTGTGATTTTCCCACTGATGGATCTTATTCTGATTCTTACTTTGCTAATGAGTGCGATTTAAAAGAATTAGGTCAATATTTTGGTAAAGTTAGTGATACTTCATTTAATAAAAAGAAAGAGATATATCAAAAAGGAGAATATCGATACAATTTAACTAAAAAGCAGCATGGAGAGTTTGATTTCGAAATATTTTTGAATATTGAAAAAAATAATAAATTAATAGATAACTTATCAATTTTTAAAGAAAAAATTTTAGAATCAGCTGCTTTTTTACAGTATTACTATATTGATAAAAATTTTAAGAATATTTGGTTATTAAATTATGTTGGTAGTGACGAAACACGAGATATTGAAAAATGGAGACATTATAAAATAGATAATAGTGGGCACTTCAAGTTATTGGAATCGATTTCATGTAAACATCGTGATAGACAAAGAGTTGTAAAATGTCAAAAAGATTAAGAATATCATCGTTAAGGTTTTGCTACCTCTAAAAGAAATCAATATATGATATTTGTTATTCGAATAAAAGATGAAGACAGATGAAAAGAAGACTATTTATCATACTTTGTTATTTTTTTACTATTCATTCTCATGCTGAAGTTGAGAACAATCTTGATAAAAAGATTACAAACTATAAATCAAAAATATATCAAGGAGATAGTTTGGTTAGTAAAAAAAAACTTGTGAAAACAATAGATTCTACATGTTTGTCAGTTAATCCATATGAAAGTGGTAAAACACAAAAAGAAATAGATATGGAAAAAAAGAAATGTATTTTATCGAAAATAACTTTTAATTATAGTGAAATAATTAATCAAATGGTATCAAATGAAAAAATATACCTTTCTCCAATAAATGGTATTAATATTTTCTTAAAAAAAACTAAAACACAAATTTATCCAGAAGATCTGAACATAGAAGTGAGACTTTTTACAGAATTAAATAATAAAATAATAGATGAAATTCCACTCTATTATGAGAAATATAATATTGAAAGTTTTTACGCAGAATCTCAATACTATTTCATTAATAATTATATATATATACTACAAGTTTCACATTTTGAAGAAGGTGATTGGCTTAAATCATGGAATAAATACTCTATTGATGATAATGGTAAATTTAATTTACAACAGTCAATTAAATGTACGTATAAATTTGAGAATGGAAAAGAAAAAAACATTTGTCAATAATCTTAAATTTTCTTAAAACTAAAAATTCTCATGCTAACGAGTTTATGGAAATAATAGACAAAGAAATTAATATGGTGTGTTTAACTTCAAAAACGCCAAATTATCAGGATGAAACGAAGAATTTTACCTATAAGATTACCAAATGCTTAACAGAACAACTACGTCAAAAAATAGAGGACATAGATCAAAAATTGGCTGAGTAATCTTATTATAATAACTAAAATTTGGGCTAGCTGATATTAATGTCTTATGAGCATAAAAAAAGAAACTTCTCAGTTGGTTTTTATTGACAATGAGAATTAACAAAGCAAGGCTTAGAAAAGCAAAGAAGAGAATATGAGCGTTTTCCTGCTGATTATAAAGATGCCCCCGACAAGAAACTAACACTGCAACAAATTGAATTGTCTAACGAAATTAAAAAGTTAGAAGAGAAGCTAATCATATACGACTGTGAACCATTAAATTGGTGTTTTAAATAAGTTTCAGCTAATGCATTTAATCAAGTATAAAATGACGACTATAAGTGGCAATTGTATACTGTTATAATCTAGCACCTTTTCTTTTGGACATATTAGTTATGCAAACCAAAATAACAATTGTCGGTGCTGGTGCTGCAGGGCTTTTTTGTGCGGGATTACTTGGTCAAAAAGGCTTTGATGTAACAGTCATTGATAATGGTAAAAAATTAGGACGTAAAATATTAATGTCTGGTGGTGGTAAATGTAATTTTACTAATCTCGATGTTGAGGCAAAACATTATATATCGCAAAATCGGCACTTTTGTAAATCTGCATTAAAACGATTTTCCCAATGGGATTTTATCCAACTCGTTAATCAATATCATATTGCCTATCATGAAAAGGATCATGGTCAGTTATTTTGTGATAATTCAGCTCAAGATATTGTTGATATGCTTATTCAAGAGTGTCAGAAAGGGCAAGTTAAGTTTATGTTAAAAACACAACTCGAAGATGTGGAGGCTGAACAGCAAGGATTTAAGTTATCTACTTCTCAAGGCTTTGTTGATACTGATAAACTAATTATTGCAACCGGTGGACAGTCGATGCCAGCACTAGGTATGACTGCTATTGGGTATAAAATTGCTGAAAAATTTTCGATTCCTATTGTGCCAGTCAAAGCGGGGCTTGTGCCATTTACGTTACATAAGCCTTTGTTAGATGTGTTATCTTCGTTATCAGGAATTGCTGTTTTAGTTGAAGTATCTAATGAACGAATCAGTTTTAAAGAGAATCTACTCTTTACTCATCGTGGATTGTCAGGACCAGCGATTCTACAAATTTCTAGTTATTGGCAAGTAGGAGAGGAAATCACTATTAATCTTTTACCGGATTTAGAGTTTGAATCGACATTTAAGCCTTTATTGGAAAGCAATCGTAATCAAAGTTTAAAAAACTGTTTAGCACAAATTCTACCTAAAAGATTGGTTGACGTATTAATACAACTTAATTTCATTTCTGACACTATTGTTAAGCAGCTTAATCCAAAACAACAGTTTGAATTGTATAAAAAGTTAACCCAGTGGCGCATTATTCCAAATGGTACTGAAGGGTATCGAACAGCCGAAGTGACTTTAGGCGGCGTGAGTACTGATGCACTTTCATCTAAAACAATGGCAGCCAATACCCAACCAAACCTGTATTTTATCGGCGAAGTTGTCGATGTTGCTGGTTGGCTAGGTGGGTATAATTTTCAGTGGGCTTGGAGTAGCGCTTTTGCTTGCGCACAGAGCTTTAATTGATTTTATATTGTTATCTAACTATCGATAACACCCATTTGAATATGATATTTTTTGACTTTATATTGTAAAGTTGTACGGGAAATATTCAATAATTTAGCCGCAGTGATAATTTTGCCATTGGCTTGATTTAATGCATCAATAATTAATTGACGTTCATAATTTTCCACTTGTTCAGTTAAATTATTGCCGTTAGGTGGGGTAGTTGGATTATTTTTGTCGGGTTGATTATTTGTTTCAACTACGGCATATGGGCTGTTAATATCAAATAATTCTTCATCTAAGGTTATTTGTTGTAATTCGCCCGGTTCACTTTGTAATACCATACTTCGTACAATTGCATTTTCTAGCATTCTTACATTGCCAGGCCATGGTGCTGACATTAACTGTTTAAGTGCATGTTCACTAATACCGCTAATAATAACGTTAAAATCATTTTTATGTTTATCGATAAAATAACGCGCTAAAACCGGAATATCTTCTGTTCTTTCTCGTAAAGCGGGTAATTTAATTAAACCAACATTTAAGCGATAAAAAAGATCGCTGCGCATTTTACCACTTTGTAACAGTTCCGCTGGGGATTCATTCATCGCTGCTACAATACGAACATCTGAATGTATCTCTTTATTACCCCCTAATTGCCAATAGGTTTTTTCTTGAAGAAATCGTAATAATTTGCTTTGCATATCTAAAGGCATGGCATTAAGTTCATCTAGAAATAGTGTGCCTCCATTGGCGAGTTCTAAATAGCCTTGTCGATTTTCAGCACCAGTAAATGCCCCTTTAACGGTTCCAAACAAAGTACTTTCGATAAGCGTTGTCGGTAATGCACTACAATTAAGTGAAATAAAAGCCTTATCACGGCGATGGCTGGTTTGATGAATTAATCGAGCAAATAATTCTTTGCCCGTGCCTGTTTCACCTACAATCAGTACAGGAACGTCGTTTCGACCTAAAATATTAGTTTGATCGATAACGTCCTGCATTTTATTCGAAACAAAAACAATTTCAGGTAAGGGTTGTTCTTTATTTTGATACAGTTTTCTATTGAGTGTGAAGACTTGATCTTGAAGTTGCCTTACATCAGATAAATTACGGCCTATTTCTACCGCACCAATAATCTCTTTTTTACTGTTGTAAAGTGGTACTGTAGTATGTAAATAATCAACAAGTTTACCTAAATGATTATAGTAAGATTGGTAATTATCTTGATATTCCTTACCTTGTTGTAATGCTTGCAACATTGTACTATCTTCTTTTTTCAAATTAGGATAAACTTTAAGCAATGGTTTACCAATAGCTTGTTCTTCTGAGTAACCATCAAGTTCTGCGCTTTCCTGATTGTAATAAATATATTTACCTTCTTTATCAATAATGGCCATTGGCTGATGCATTAAATCAAAAAAATGTTTAAATAGTTCTAATGCTTTTAATAATTCAGGATCGATTATCATGATATCCGTACCTTTGAAATTAGGATTATTTGCTAAATATAACTAGCTTTAGTTTGTTCAACCATCACTAATAATGACAAATATTCGTCATAAAAACATATTTTTTACTAAATGACTAATATTATTTCTATGTCTATATATTTAATTTATTGATTTTTATATTTTTTTAAGTTGGCATGCTGATTGCATTACCTGAGAAAAGCTTTTTTTCTTATTCATTGTGTACTTTTTTATGTACTAATTAACTGGAGGTCATATGTCTGACACAATTATGTCTAATTATAACAAAATACGCACCAATCTTATAACCAAAGATCGTCGTTTTAGTGCGGAAGGCAGCAAACTTTGTTTTGATGGCATTGATTTAGTCGATTTAGCCAAAAAATATCCAACTCCTTTTTATGTGTTTTCTGAAAAAGAAATTGATCGTAACGTTCAAGAAATTAAAGATGCATTTAAGGCACATCCAAATACCAAAATTTTCTATGCATCTAAAACTTGTTCAGTTATGGGCGTACTCAAAGCGATTAAAGATGCTGGTATTTATGCTGAAGCTAATTCGATGTTTGAAGTGCGTAAATGTTTGGAAATTGGTTTTCCAGGAAGCCAAATTGTTTTCAACGGTGTGGTTAAAAAACCTGTTGATTTAGAATTTGCTATCAAAAATGATCTTTATATTATTAATGTAGATAGCTTATATGAACTTGATATTATTGATGAAATTTCACAGCGTTTGAAAAAAGTAGCAAACGTGTGTGTGCGTGTTGAGCCAAATGTACCTTCTGCAACTCATGCAGAGTTAGTCACTGCTTATCATGCTAAATCAGGTATCGACCTTGAACAAGCTGAAGAAACTTGTCGTCGTATTCTTGAAATGCCTTATGTACATCTTCGTGGTTTGCATATGCATGTTGGCGATCAGGTACCTGAAGCAGAGCCTTTTGCTAAAGCAACGAAAGTATTAGTTGATGAATCACGTCGTTTAGAAGAAGTACTTGGTATTAAATTTGATTTAATCAACGTTGGTGGTGGTATTCCTGTTCCATACAAATATGATGAAGAAAATGGTAACCCACTAGAAGACAACATGTACGCAGGTATTACAGCACAAGATTTTGCTGATGCGGTAATCAGTGAAGTACACAAATGGCGTAAAGATGTTGAAATTTGTATTGAACCAGGACGTAAAGTAACAAGTTCAGCTGCAGTATTGTTAACCGAAGTAGCTTGTGAAAAACGTAAGACTAATTACGATTTAGACGGTAACATCGAAGAGCATGTTGAATGGAAATTTGTTGATGCAGGTTATAGTGTTCTTTCTGATAGTCAACATTTTGATTGGTTCTTCTATGTTTTCAATGCTTCAAAAATCAACGAAGCACATGATGAATACATCAAATTAGCAGGACCATTATGTGATGGTGGCGACTATTATCATGTAGGGGTTAAAGATGAAGAATTTTTAATGCCAAAAGATACTCAAATTGGTGATATTGTCGCTTTCCTTGATGCGGGTGCTTATACCATCGAAAGTCAAACTGTTTATAACAATCGCCCACGTACTGCTGTTGTTATGATTGATAAAGAAGGCAAAGATCGATTGATTCGCCGTGAGGACACTTACGAAGATATGGTTGGATACGACGTGTATTAATCATGAGTTATCTGGGGCACATCGTGCTCCAGATATTATAATGTGAGGTTATTTTATGAGTGATTCTAAAGGTTCAAGTTTACTTGGTATTAAAGACATTGTGTTTATGAATGTCATTGCAATATTAAGTTTACGTCAAATTCCTAATGTGGCGCCTTATGGGGCATCAGCAATGGTGCTTTGGTTACTTGCTGCATTTTGTTTGTTTTTCCCATTAGCGATGGTATGTGGTGAGCTTTCCACAGGCTGGCCAAAAGATGGTGGGATCTTTGTGTGGGTAAAAGAAGCGTTTGGTAAACGTATTGGTTGGATTGTTGTTGTTTGCTTCTTATTTTCTTGTGTGCTGTTTTTCCCACTTATGTTGCAATTTGGTTTTACCGCAATTGGCTATATGTTTAGTGCCGATTTGGCGCAAAATCAGGTGTTTATTGGTGTAGGTTCGATGGTGGTATTCTGGATTTTGACACTGATGAATATTCGCGGTATGCAGTGGACCAAAATTATCAATAGTGTGAGTGCATGGCTTGGGGTATTTATTCCTGCTGCAATTATTGTGTTATTAGCTATTGTTTGGTTATTAACCGGTCACCCGATGGCAACTGATTATAGTCATGTTAGTGATTGGATCCCAGATTTAAGCAGTTGGGATACCATCGTGTTTTTATCTAGTATGATGTTTGCTTTTGCTGGTCTTGAAGTGGCACCAATGATTGCCGGACGTACACGCGATCCACAACGAGACTTCCCTAAAGCGATGGCGGTATCGGCAATTGTTATTGTTGGTATTTACATGATAGGTACTTGGGCAATTAATACTTTATTACCTGCGGCTGATACTGATATTGTTGCTGGCGTAATGCAAGCGATGGAAGCGGCGGCTAAAGAGTTACATATGCCTTGGTTATTACCGGTTATGGCAATTTGTTTATTCTTTGGTGCATTAGGTCAAATTAACTCATGGTTAGTTGGTCCTATTTATATGTTACAAGAAGCATCTAAAGAAGATAATTTGCTTGGTGAACGTATTGGTCGTTTACATCCTGTATATCAAACACCAGCATTTGCTTTAGTTATCCAAGCAATAATTGTAACGGTACTTTGTTTCTCAACGTTTGTATCACCAAGTATTGCAGCAGCTTATTGGATGTTAACCGCATTAACAACAATTTGTTACTTTATCCCTTACTTAGTGATGTTTATTGCTTACTATCGTTTACGTATTACTCAACCAGATGTACCACGTAGCTTTAAGATACCAGGTAAAGTATTACCAATTGTTTTACCAGGTTTAGGATTCTTATCTACGCTATTTGCGGTGATCTTAGTCTTTATTCCACCTGCACAAATTGATATGGGTGGTTATGTTGAGTATATTGCGAAAATTGTTGGTGGTGCAGTGCTTGCAATTGTCCTAGCTGAATGGATATATTACCGAGCACAAAAACGTAATCGTTTGCAACAACAATAATATAGAGGAGTAAGAGTATGTACAAACCTATATTGGAAATTGATTTGCGCAAATTAAGGAATAATGCGCGAGTCGAAAAAGAGATACTTGCTAAGCACGGCATTGAAGTGATGGCGGTCAATAAAGTCTTTGATGGTTGTGTTGAAACCGCCAAAGCGGTGCTTGATGGTGGTATTGATGTGATTGCCGAGTCAAGAACTTACAATCTAAAAAAACTTAAAGACGCGTTAAATTGCAAAACGTGTTTATTACGTAGTCCTTGTTTGAGTGAAATCAGTGATGTCGTTAAATATGCTGACATTAGCTTAAACAGTGAAAAACAAGTTATCCAAGCACTTTCTGATGAAGCGGTTAAACAGCAGAAAATTCATCAGGTTTTATTAATGGTGGATATGGGTGATTTACGTGAAGGTATTTGGTTTGAACATGTTGATGATATCATCGATACTGTCAAACTTATCTTATCGTTACCTGGTGTTGAACTTTACGGTCTTGGAACAAACTTCAATTGCTATGGTACGGTTTTACCGACTGTAAAAAATGGAGTAGACTTTTTACAAATTGCGCGTAAAGTAGAGCAAGCTTGTAACATTAAGATCAAATATTTATCAGCGGGTAACTGTACGAGTTATCATTTACTTGATAAAGGTGTTTGGCCTGAAGGCTTAAATCACATCAGAATTGGTGGTTTACATGAGTTTGGTATTGAGTATGTGGATATGAAGTATTTAGATGAATTCCATCACTCAAATAAACCTGTCGATAAAGCATGCAGTAATTTGTATAAATTGTATGCGCAAATTATTGAACTCAATAGTAAACCAACTGTTCCTGTTGGTGAGTTAGGTGTAGATGCGTTTTTAAATAGTAAAACCTTTGTTGATCATGGTACGCGTAAACGCGCGCTTCTCGCTTTTGGACGTCAAGATGTACCGTCTGAAAACTGTGTACCGATTAATGATAGTATTACTGTTTTAGGACAGACCAGTGATCATACTATTGTCGATATTGAAGATGTTACTGAAACATTGCGTGTTGGCGATATCATTGGTTTTGAACTTGATTACACAGCCTTACTTATGGCTTGCCAAACAAATGGTGTAGAAAAACGTTTTATTTATTAATTCGTGTTAGCTGCTGGTTACGCCAGCAGCTGTTATTAATTATTAGGCGGTTTACATGGCAACATCAGAATCACAAGAAAGCCCTTCTCCCAGTAGTTTAAAGAAAAATCTAAAAAATCGTCACTTATTGATGATTTCGTTAGGGGGATCAATCGGTACGGGATTATTTATTGGTATTGCCGCACCGCTTAGTACAGTAGGCCCATTAGGTACTATTATTGCTTATTTAATGGCTGGCAGTATTATGCTTGCTACTATGTTATGTTTAGGTGAGCTTTCTTGTGCTTTTCCCCATGCAGGTTCTTTTCAACATTATGCATTAATGTTTATTCCGAACCCAATTTGGAGTTATACCATTGGTTGGTTATATTGGTTAAGTTGGGTACTGTCGATGGCAGCTGATTTGACTGCTGCTGCTATGATAGCCCATCAAGTTTTTCCTGCGATTCCTATTTATCTTTTTAGTCTTTTAATCCTTACAGTTATCACTTGTGTGCATTTAACTTCTGTTCGTGCATTTGGTGAAAGTGAATATTGGTTTTCAACCATTAAAGTCTTGGCGATTATTGCGTTTATTTGTATTGGCATTTATTTGTTATGTCAAGAATATAACCAAACCCACGTTTTACCAACACTTAAGACAGAACATGGCTGGTTTCCAAATGGTTTTTTATCGATTTTTGTCTGTATGACCATTGTAACTTATTCGTTTCAAGGTGTTGAGTTAATTGGTAATGCTGCTGGTGAAGCGCAATCACCACAAGCGGTATTACCAAAAATTATTACCGGTGTTGCATTTCGTATCATTTTGTTTTACGTGTTAGCGATTGCGGTATTAGCACTGGTTTATCCTTATGGCACAGAACATACCGAGATCAGCCCTTTTATATGGGTATTTAATAAGGCAGGTATTAGCTTTGCCTCTTATGGCATGCTGTTTGTTATTTTTTGTGCTGCCATTTCAGCTGCAAATTCAGCAATTTATGCTAGTTCAAGAATGTTATGGTCTATGGCTCAAGATAACTTAGCGCCAAAATATTTTTCAGATGTGAATAAACGAGGTGTGCCAACTAAAGGGATTTTATTTATTGCACTTATTGCATTAGTATCCTTATTTTCTAAATATATTGCTGCTGAAAAACTTTATATCTATTTAGTTGCAAGTACTGGACAAGTCGGTTGTTTTGCTTGGATTGTTATAGCCTGGTGTCAGTACCGTTTTCGTAAAGGTGTCAATACTGGTCAGTACCCTAAAGAGATGATTAAATTCAGATCGCCTTTATTTCCTTGGTTAGCCATTATATCAATTATTGCAAATACAGTGATTATTATGGGCGTTTGGTTTGATGAGTCAGGTTACTTTATTTTATTATCTGAAGTAGTATTAATTGTTATTATTCTTATTTCTTACTTTTTCTATAAAAAACGTAATCTCGAAAAAAGTCGTTAATCGGTACTTTTTATGTAATCGAGTCAATAAACATATTGTCTTGATTACATAGGATTGATTATTAACTCTATTATTGTTGAAACAAAACCGAATCACGTTTTATTAATTATATCTCAATTTGTCTGTACTATTTTAGAAAAGCAGCTACACCAGTAAAAACAACTTGTGCCGCAATAGCGGATATAAGTAATCCAGTTAATTTTGATAAAATTGATATACCGGTATTTTTTAGCACTTTAGCGATTGTTTTAGCACATAGCAACATGGCATAAATACCGCTTGAGGCAATCAATAGCGAAAGGGCACCAATCAGATTTTGCATACCTACGGAACTTGTCCCCATAACAATAATCGTACCGATCGAGGCGGGACCCATACATAAAGGTATTGCAAGAGGAACCACACTAATATCATCATCATCAGTATGAATTTTATTTTTTTCAGGTGAATCATTCATCAACGAAACCGCTGTAATAAATAGTAATGCGCCGGAGCCAATTCTAAAAGCATCGAGTGTAAAACCAAACACACTAAACATGGCATTACCAAAAAAGAATAACACAATACCAATGATAAAAACGGCACACGATGTTTTAAGTGCAGTTTTTCGGCGTTGTTGTTCATCATATTGTTTTGTGCCACTTAAAAATGCGCTCAAAACTGCTGGTGGTGTCATTAATGCGAACAATTTTATAGTTGTTGCAAGAATTTCAAAAAGATAGTCACCCATAGCATAACCTTCAAAAGAATAATAAAATTTGCTTTAACTTTGTCAACGCTAGATAGTTGGCAGGAAACAGTATGTTTTAAATATAAAAACGGTCACCGTAAAGGTGACCATCATTAGACAGATATATTTTATATTGTTTTTTTAAATCATTAACCAATAAAGAATTAGTTAAGGCGCTCTTTAATACGAGCCGCTTTACCACGAAGTTCGCGTAAGTAGTAAAGTTTAGCTTGACGTACTTGACCACGACGTTTCACAGTAATTGAATCAACAATTGGTGAGTGAGTTTGGAATACTCGTTCAACACCTTCGCCATTCGAAATTTTACGTACTGTAAATGCAGAATGTAAACCACGATTGCGAATTGCAATAACCACACCTTCATAAGCTTGAAGACGTTTTTTGTTACCTTCAACAACCCATACTTTTACTTCAATCGTATCACCTGGGCGAAAAGACGGGATGTCTTTTTTCATTTGTTCTTGTTCTAATTGCTGAATAATTGCATTTTTCATAATGTTATCTCTTACTAGTTATACTGAAATTTTAGTTGCTTTGTTTATCACGGTATTCTTGTTGAAATTCAGTGAGTAAACATTGCTCTTCATCAGTCAGAGCTAGATTTTCAAGAAGATCTTCTCTTCTCAACCAAGTTCGTCCTAGTGATTGTTTCAATCGCCAGCGACGAATCGCTTCATGGTGACCAGACATTAACACATCGGGCACCGCCATTCCATCTAACACCTCTGGTCTGGTATAGTGTGGACAATCAAGTAAACCGTTAGCAAAAGAGTCTTCTTCTGCTGATGATTCATGATTCAACACGCCAGGAATAAATCTTGCTAGAGCATCAATCATGGTCATTGCCGGTAATTCACCGCCACTTAACACGTAATCCCCAATTGACCATTCTTCATCAATTTCGGTTTGGATAACGCGTTCATCTATACCTTCGTATCGACCACAAATCAAAATCAATTTTTGATATTGTGACAACTCGCAAACACCTTGTTGGTTTAATTTGCGCCCTTGTGGGGAAAGATAGATTACTTTTGTATCTTCACCTGCTACTGCTTTCGCTGCATGAATGGCATCTCTAAGTGGTTGTACCATCATTAACATGCCAGGACCGCCACCATAAGGTCTGTCATCGACAGTCTTATGCTTATCATGCGCAAAATCGCGCGGGTTCCAATAATCTACTGTTAACAGTCCATTTTTTACGGCTCGACCAGTTACACCATAACAGGTAATAGCTTGGAACATTTCGGGAAAAAGGCTAATTACGCCAATCCACATATTCTTACCTTACCAATTAAAATGCTGGATCCCAATCGACCACAATCATTTTTGTTGTTAAATCAACTTGTTTAATAAATTGTTCTTCAACAAAAGGAATTAAACGTTCTGTTGCTCCAAATGCATCTTTTAGATTTGCTTTAACAACCAACACATCATTAGAACCGGTTTCCATTAAATCAGTGACCTGACCTAAGTCATAACCATTAATTGTTTTTACTCGGCAACCAATCAGATCTTTCCAATAAAAATCACCATTATTAAGTTCTGGTAATTTTTCTGCATCGACAAATACTTCGGCATTAGTTAATGCATTGGCTTGATCACGATCGTCAACACCTTTGAGTTTCACAATCATGTCTTGATTATGGGGTTTAAAGCTTTCTACGATTACTTCTTGCCATTGCCCAGCACGCTGAATATACCAAGGTGTGTAATCAAAAATACTATCTGGAAATTCTGTAAACGAAAAAATCCTGAGCCATCCACGAATGCCGTAGCTTGAACCAAGTTTACCCACAACAATTAGATTCTCAGTATTCATCATTACAATTACTATTAGTTACTAATATTAAGCAGCTTTTTGTGCTTGTTTGATCAATGTATTAACACGATCAGAAACGGTTGCACCTAAACCTACCCAATGATTTACGCGATCAAGATCTAAACGTAATTCTTCTGCTTTACCTTGTGCAATTGGATTAAAAAAGCCAACGCGCTCAATAAAACGACCATCACGTGGGTTACGGCTATCAGTGACAACTACTTGATAAAAAGGGCGCTTTTTAGAGCCACCACGAGCTAAACGAATAGTTACCATAACATCCTCTTAAATTAAAAAATAATCTTTATCTTGCCCAACATGGACAAAATCAAAGCCCCGAAATTATACTCTTTCTGGCAAAAAGTGCAATGGCTGTTTATGGCTGATAAAAGGTAATACATTTATTAACCAATATCTATAAATAATCAATCTCACCAATAATAATTACTGGGATTGATTCGGTTCAAAAAATAATCATTAACAGTCGTTTTAATCTATATCTTTACCCATTAATGCCGTACTTAGCCCTTTTCCATGCATATCAAGCGCTAAAGAGTAAGTTATGCCACAGGTGATTGCACAATTATTATACCTCCAAATAGCTGGTAACTGTTTGACGAGCTGTCATTCAATTAGCATTGAGTCCATGGCAATAATCTCTTTGACAGCTTTACGAGCACATCACCCATGACGGTAACATGATCTTTGGCTATTTGTTTAAACGTTACTTGCGAAAAATCGGCAACTCGTTCTGTAATGACAATATTAGCAGGAATACCGACTTTAAAAGATATTCATACAGATTTATTGTTTTCAGGTGAGTTTCATTTGATTTACCACAAAGATAATGTTCTTGAGCAGAAACAATCGGTTGAATTAAAGGAGTTAGAAAGGCATAACTATATTGCTTTTTTAAAAGGTATAATTATTTGTATTTATACTGAACAATTGACGTAGCTATAACATTCAATATGCTATAGAAGTTAGGCTGTAGACATTTATGATGGGATTAGTATTACACTGGGTTAACCTTATTTCAATTTGAACATGACAATATTGCGATAATCTTATTTGAAGGCATCTCGCTCAAAAGAGCAGTTTATCTGATTAAGCAAAGAGATCGACAATTACTAAAATCAGCTTAAAAATTTTATCAATTTATTAGGAATAATAACATGATAAATTAATATATTAATTTATTTGTGTATTTTACTTAATATTGTCTTAATTTTTTGTTTTTTTCTTAAAGAAAGCTCGTTTTAACACGTCAAAAAAACCTAATGAACGCACCATTTTTGGCCCATCAATATAAACACGAATGGCTCTAAGTACTTGTTTAGGTTGTTTAGAAGCAAAAGTAAAAGTACCATCTTTTTTGGTTTGAATTGAATAACGTGGAATCCATTTACCACCAAATAGTACCGATGCAATAACAAAATCGACTTCATTCCAAGGGATTTGAATATATTTGCGCGGGTCATGCTGATGATAAAACTCAAAAGCTTTGTCTCCGATTATGATATTGCCATATTCAGTTAAACCAGTAAATGCTGTTGCTTTTACCGTTAAATCAATCTTCGTGTTTAATGATTGAACCATCTATTGTGTTCCCAAGCTGGACTTGAATTAGTGATGATATCCTTTTCATCATCGTTATGTGATGAAAAGGATAGTTTGATTATTAAGAAATTGTTGCTTTAAACTAAAACGGTATTTTTTAAAAATACGTTGGTTAAAACATTATCTTTTATAAAAGACCAATAACGTGGCCAATAATACCTACAACAAATAATCCAAGGATAATGATAATAGGTGAGACTTTTTTACGTAGTAACCACATACATAAAAATGTTAAAAGTAATGGTACAAGTCCTGGTATTAATTGATCCAAGTTATTTTGCAAGGTAGTAACTTTTTCTTGTGTCAAAGATAATCCAGCTTGCATTTGTTGCAATGCTTTTTGAATGCCTTCCGCACCAGCTGGTAAAGCATTCCAATCAATAAATGCACCATTATCTAATTTTACGGTTGAAACGACTGGTTGGAATTTTATTGATACCCACCTTTGTACCAAAGCTGCTAGTACAAACATCCCTAAAATAGACGCACCTTTCGTAATTTTTTGGAGTAAACCACCAGATAAATTATCGGTAATTTTTGAGCCAGTACGATAACCAAATTCTTGGGTATACCACATAAAGCTCCAACGAATAATGTTCCAAAGTAAAAAGAATAGAATTGGTCCCATAATGTTACCACTAAGTGCAAGTGAAGCTCCAAGCGCACCAAGCATCGGTCTTACTGTAAACCAGAATACTGGATCACCCACACCAGCTAACGGTCCCATCATCCCGACTTTTACACCTTGGATAGCAACATCATCAACCGCAGCACCGTTGGCTCGCTCTTCTTCTAGTGCAAGCGTTACCCCTAGCACAGGTGATGCTAAATAGGGGTGAGTGTTAAAAAACTCTAAGTGACGTTTTAATGCAGCAGAACGATCTTCTTTGCTGGTATATAATTTTTTGATAGCTGGGATCATTGAGTAAACCCAACCACCATTTTGCATACGTTCATAATTCCAAGAACCTTGGAGGAAAGTCGAACGCCAAGCAACCGCTAAACGATCTTTTTTGCTTAATTGAATTCTATCAGTCATTTTTTTCTCCAAGTTCCTAGTAATCATTTAAAATGTCGTCAAGTGGATCGCCTTTATCGCCACCATTTGAAGAGTTTCCGCGTTCAGAAAGGCTAAGATAGATTAACGCCAAGGCAATACCAAGCGCACCTAGTGCAATTAAGGTTAATTGTGATATCGCTGCAACTACAAAGCCAATAATGAAAAATGGCCATACTTCGCGGTTTGCCATCATATTAATGACCATGGCATAACCAACCGCAACAACCATTCCTCCGCCTATTGCCATACCTGTTGTTAACCATTCTGGCATCGCTTCTAATGCGCCTTTTACCGTTTCAGCAGGGATAAATAAAAGAGCTGCTGCTGGGATTGCGATTCTTAGACCTTGCAAGCAGATACCCAAAATTTGCAATAATTCTATTTTACGAATATTTGCTTCTTCTGCTGCGGCATCCATCATATGGACTAATGGCACAGCAATGGTTCGCACAATCATAGTTAAGAATAATCCAGCAACAGCAAGTGGAATCGCAACTGCAATTGCGGTCGAAACACCAGCGACACCTTGCCCACCTAAAACTAAAATGATGGATGAAGCCACTGCGGCTAATGCTGCATCAGGTGCAACTGCTGCCCCAATGTTTGCCCAACCTAATGCAATCATTTGTAATGATCCGCCTAATACAATACCCGCTTCTAAATTTCCGGTCACAAGTCCAATTAATGAACAAGCAACCAAAGGTTGATGAAATTGAAACTGATCTAAAATCCCTTCCATACCCGCTAGAAAGGCAATAACTATCACCAAAATGATAGCAATAATTGATAATGTCATAATATAACCTCTTAAATAAACTAATTCTTTTGCTCAGCTAATTCTTGTTTCGCTTTCTTTAATAATTCATCCATATTATCGTTAGAATCATTAGGCACTTTACGAACGTCAAATTTGACGTTTTTAGCTTTTAACTTTTCAAAGGTTTCAACGTCTTGTGCATTCATTGATAACACTTTATTAACCATGACTTTACCCACAGAATGTGCCATCGAACCAACATTGACAACATTGATATCAACACCACCTTCGATGGTTCTTAGTACATCTTCAGGATTTTCAAATAGCAATAAAGCTTTGGTATTACCAAAACGCGGATCACGCGAAACTTCAATAATTTTTTTAATAGGCACGACGTTTGCTTTCACGCCAGGAGGCGCAGCTTCTTCAATCAGTTTTTTTCTTAACTGATCCTTAGCAACTGAATCTGATACGACAATAATACGAGTCGGATTGGTTGATTTTGTCCAAGAAGTGGCGACTTGACCATGTAATAAGCGAGAATCGATACGAGCTAGAACAATTTTCATCTTTCCATCACCGACAACTGTTCCTTCAGGAATAGCGGCAGAGGGTTTAGATGTTTGTGTTTTGGCAGGTTCAACCGTTGCGCGAATGCCTTCTTTGGCGGATTCTAAAATTGCTGAGGCAATTTCTTTAGCTGTTTCCATCGAAAAGCGTGATGAGTAAGCTTCAATTAACATAGGTAAGTTTAAACCAGCTACAATCGCCCAATTACTGTGTTCACCACATAAATTATTTGCTTGATTGAAAGGTGTTCCGCCCCATAAATCCACTAAAAAAAGCACTTCATCTTGATTATCGAATGTTGCTATTGCAGCAAGCATTCGCTCTTTTAAACTTTCAGGACTGTCACTTGGATGCAAGGTAACCGCTTTAACGTTTTCTTGCTCACCAAATATCATCGTTCCTGATTGTAGAATCCCTTCTGCAAACTCACCATGAGTTGCAAGAATAATTCCTACCATACACGCTCCTCCAAATATTTATCTCATTGGATAATAAAAAATTACTTTAAATGGGCTCCAAAAACTAGTTTGGTTTAGTTAAGTCATATGTAAAAACATTGAACATAAATACTCTGCTTATAAAAAATATGGGGTACATAGTTGTTTGTAAAACAAATGTTTATATTCCTAATTTTTATATAATTAACTGTTAAATCATAACATTTATTAATAAGTTAAGTATAGATAATCTATTTTTTTATAGAAGAATTTTATCTATTTTTAAAGAATCATTTATTCTAGTTACGAAATTTTTGCTAATTATTGATCATCCATTTAATAATGGATACTGTTATTTTAATTATTTGTGATAATAAGTGTTGAAGCTATTTAGGTGGGTATTATTATTTTATCGATTGATTATTAAGATAGTGGCTTAGTAATAACGAATTAACGCAAAATTAATTATAAGTTATTCAATCCATAGTAAGGGATTTTGATATTGATCAATAAGTTGTTGACTGAAACCTCTACCGTTTTAGACTTCTGAGATAATTTTCTTCAAAAGCTAATTGATTGTTCTTTGTCCATTTCGTTAGGTATGTTTCGCTAACATGCAAATCAATATCGTTGCTGTTTTTTATTTTAAGGATTTTTTTATCACTCAACTTTAGATCACATCAAACAATGTCAAAGATAACTGATGTGATCTATACGCTAAATTAGATTGTCTTAGTTTTTTGATTTACCAAATGCAACTTTAAAAATCAAATTAAGGTTACTTTTGTCAAATGCACTATTTGCTATTTTTTAAAAAATACATATGAACTAAACATCATCTTTTTTAGAGTTATTTTCATCGTTATTTTATAAACCATGATCTTTTAGCGCACTACGAATAAATCCATTATTTTCTGATAAGATTTTTTTTGCTTGCATAAAAGATAGGTTACCTAAAATCATTAAAATAGCCGTTTTACAGTGTCGATTACTTTGTTGTAATGCTAAAGTCGCTGTTTGTCGGTCACAATCGGTTGCTTGCATAACAATTGATATTTGGCGCTCAATCAGTTTAGCATTGGTTGCTTCAACATCTACCATTAAATTACCGTAAACTTTGCCAATTTTAATCATACTTGCTGTGGTTAACATATTTAGTACAAGTTTTTGTGCTGTGCCTGCTTTCATTCTTGATGAACCGGTGATCACTTCCGCACCAACAATGGGGGTGATAGCGATATCGGCTAATTCAAGCATTGGAGCTTTGGGATTGCAACATAAGCTTACAACTTTGCACCCCAGTGATTTAGCAAAGTGCATGGCACCAAGAACATAAGGTGTGCGCCCACTAGCTGCAATTCCGACTAAAACATCGTTTGCTGATAAATTGATCTTGGTTAAATCATGTTCAGCTAATTGTGGATTGTCTTCAGCATTTTCAACAGCATGAAAGATTGCCTGCTGGCCACCAGCGATTAAGCCGATAACCAGTTCAGGCGGTGTGCCATAAGTTGGTGGGCATTCACTGGCATCTAAAATACCTAAACGCCCCGATGTGCCAGCACCAATGTAAATTAATCTACCTTGATTTAACAAAGCGTGACTAATTACCTCTACTGCTTGAGCTATGTTGCTTAATTCTTGCTCTACTGCTAAGGCAACTTTTTTATCTTCATTATTGATAATTTTGAGAATTTCTAATGTGGAGCAGCTATCAATTTGTTCACTATCTGGATTACGGCTCTCGGTTAACATTGAAGATAAATTAATGTTTTGCATGTTTTCTTAATCCTAGCCATAGAAAGAATATTACTAGTGTAAATAAGCAACCAAAGCCTACACCAATAGCAATAACAGGGAGGTTGAGCGCAACAGCTAAGGTATAAAGCCCTAACATGATCATCATTGCACTATATTCGCTTAAGTTTTGGATTGATATGACACTACCTGCACCAACTAAATCTTTGCCCATTTTTTGAATTAAAGCATTAAGTGGCACTAAGAAGAATCCACCTAGTGCACCAATGATAACTAATAAAATATAGGATGAAATAATATGGCTTTGCAATGTAAAAACTATAACGGCTATGCCCATCATGATTCCAGCAGGAATACAACGTAATGTTTTATCGATTGAAATAAACACGCTAGCTAAACCAGCACCAATTACAATACCGATGGCAACAATGGCATTAAGATTGGTCGGGGTTGAATTGTCAACAATACCTAAAACCACAGGCACCCAGCTAATCAATAAAAAACGTAATGTAATGCCTGCTCCCCAAAATAGGCTGGTGCCTAATAACGTATATAGCGCTTGTTTATTACTGAAGATGATTTTCACTGTGTGGGTAAAATCTTTCACCATACTGGTAAATTTCCAGTGAATATCTTTTCTTGCAGCCGGTAACTTGGGAATAAATATGTTAGCAATTACGGCGAGTGCATACATTAAAACGCAAGTAAGTAAGGATGCACTGACATTCATATCGGCAATATGCCCACCAGCCAAAGAACCTAGCAAAATTGCTGCAATTGTTGATGCTTCAATTAAACCATTTGCTTTTATTAACTTATCACCTGATGTTAGCTCGCCTAAAATACCATATTTTGCTGGAGAGTAACCAGCAGCGCCTATACCCACTAAAAAATAACCGATAAATGGACTAATATTTAAGCAGATACTTGCTGCACCAATTAATTTTAGACCATTGGCTATCATCATCGCTTTGCCTTTGGACATACTATCGGCAAATTGGCCTACAAAAGGTGAAAGAATTATAAAAGGAACAACAAAGCTAATTTGTAATACTGACTGGCTCCATTGTGGGTAATGCAAATTTTTAATATAAGCAAGGATAGCAAAAAAGATCGCATTATCCGCAAATGCTGAAAAAAACTGCGCTAGCATGGTTGCCACCATGCCTTTGCTTAATAGTGAATATTGTTTCATAGTAGATTCTGACTTATTCATCGGCCATTTTTCTTAGCGTAATAAAATCGATTTTACCTGTGCCAAGTAATGGTAACTCTTTAACAACCCGAATATCTCGCGGTATGGCTAGTGTTGGTATACCAAGTTGTTGAGCGGCTTGATTGAGTAATTCTCGATTAATATTAGACGATGTGGTAAACAGTACGATTGCTTCGCCTTTAGACGAGTCTGTTTTTACCGTTGCACCATTCATCGAATCGGGATCGACTTTTTTGGCTAGAGCTTCAACACTTTCTAATGACACCATTTCACCGGCAATCTTAGCAAATCGTTTTAAGCGTCCTTTAATCGTGACAAAACCTTCGTTATCAATAGCAACAATATCGCCAGTATCATACCAGCCTTTTTCGGTCTTGCCGTTTTCATCTGTGGCTACAGGGGGCTCAAGCTTACCTGGATTTTCAACACGCAAGTAGCCTTTCATGACATTAGGCCCTTTTAGTTGTAGTTCGCCACCATCGGTAATCCCTGATATAGGAATTATTCGTGAAATCATACCAGGCAATAACCGTCCAACTGTGCCAGCTTTAAAGGCCATAGGCACATTAAGAGCAACAACCGGTGCACATTCGGTCACACCATAACCTTCTAAAATACGAATACCATATTTATCTTTCCATTGTTCTCGAACAGAATCGGGTAGTTTTTCGGCACCGGCAACTACGTAACGTAAGCGCATAAAATCATAAGGGTGAGCATATCGCGCATAGTTAGCTAAGAATGTTGGTGTACCAAATAAAACAGTACAATTTTGGTCATAGATAATTTCGGGTACCATACGGTAGTGTAATGGATTTGGATATAAAAAGGTTCGACTGCCCGAAAACAGCGGTAAAAATAGACCAGCAGTAATGCCAAAAGCATGAAACAGTGGTAAGGCTGACATAAAACGGTCTGCTGGTGTTGGATCGATAACTGTTCGAATTTGCTCTACATTGGCAATCAAACTATTATGGCTATGAACCACACCTTTAGGATTACCTTCAGAGCCGGAAGTAAAGAGTACTAAAGCTTCATCATCGCTAGATTGACGACGCTGAACCAAACGTGGAATATATTGATGAATTAAAATATATAATTTATCACTGAAAGTTAAGCTTTTACGTAAATCTTCAAGGAAATACCATTTAACACCCTTGACTTCTTCAAGCAAATAATCAAGCTTCCCTTTTTTGATGAATTTTCGAGAAGTAATAATGGTTTTAATTTCAGCCGCTGTTACCGCACAAGTTATGCCTTTAGTACCCGCTGTATAATTAAGCATTGCTGGAATTCTGTTTTTAACCGATAAACCAAAAATAGTTGCAACAGTAATTGTAGCGTTTGGTAATAACAGACCGACTCGTTCTTTTCTTTTGGTAATTTTAGCAATGATGCAGCTAACACCAATAATTTGTTTAAGAAGGTTTCGGTATGATGCTTCTGATGTTGTCGGGTCTTGCACCATTCGTGATTTAACCCCGTATTTTACTTGTGCTTCAAGTAAAGCTTCGAATAGTGTCAATTTAGGGCGACTTGCCATACGGGCATTCATCATAATTTCATGCAGTTTTTCACCTGCTATGTAACGCCTGTCTCTGGCTTTTGGCGCATTTGGCATTGGAATAGAGGTCGGCTCAAGAACATGAATAGTTATCTTTGGAAACAAATGCCGTTTGAATAATCCTTTTAAACGACTGGTTAGGGTAAATTCTGCTCCTTCAATCCAAACAGGTACGATAGTCGCTTTAGAACGAGCCGCAACAAAAGCCGCGCCGTCATAAATTTTCATTAACGAACCTGTTATTGTGATTCGGCCTTCAGGGAAAATAACAATTGGACGACCTTTTTCAATTTCACGAACTAATCGTTTTATTGCCATAGGACTGATAGGATCCATTGGCACAAAATCAACATAATGCTTTGCTAAACGTACCAACCAATGGTCTATATAGCCTGCATAAATAGCAAAGACAGGTTTTACTGGTAAAAAAACACCGATTAAAACGCCATCGAGAAAGGAAACATGATTAGGCGTGATAAGAAGCCTATCTTGTTTTAAATTATCTAGATTGCCATGAACTTTAACATGAAATAAAATCTTAAGGAAAAATTTTAGTATTTTAAATAACATCTGATTTCTCAATTGTCGTGCAAAATTACACTTTGTCATAATAGTGAAAAAGTAAGCAATATACAAGATAAGCAATTTATCCTGTTATTTGAATTAAAACAAAACATTATTATAAAGGCCATTGGGGTTACTGAATAATTAGACAATTGATGTTGGTCAAAAAAATAAGCATTAAAAAATGGACTGGAGATAAAATGTTAATATTAACGGCTGATGAGATTAAAAAAGTTTATACCATGCAAGATGCGATTGCAGCAGATAAGCAAGCTTTGAAAATTTATACTGAGGGTAACAGTGAGGTTCCATTACGGATTAATTTTGATATGCAAAAAGGTCAAAGCTTATTTATGCCTGCACATATAAAAGGTAGCGATATTGTCGGCATTAAAATTGTGTCAGTCTTTCCTGATAACCCAGCCTTAGGCAAGCCATCAGTACCGGCACAAGTATTATTGCTTGATCCACAAACTGGTGAAGTTTGTGCCATGTTAGATGGTACTTATGTTACTCAACTTCGAACTGGCGCGGTACAAGGAGCAGCAACAGATTTATTAGCGCGAAAAGATGCTCGTCGAGCGGTATTAATTGGTACGGGAGGGCAAGCTGTATCTCAGTTGGAAGCGATGCTTACTGTTCGTCCACTAACGGATGTGGCCATTTTTGATATTGATAGTGAAAAAGCTAAACAGTTCACAGAAGAGATGAAAAGACGTTTTGAACATTTCTCTACTAACTTTTATTACTCACAAGACTTGGATCAAGATATTAGTCGAGCCGATATTATTACTTCTGTGACGACTTCAAAAGTAGCAACGTTTAATGGCGAAAACGTTAAACCAGGTACTCATATCAATGGTGTTGGTGCTTATACGCCAGAAATGCATGAAATTCCAAGTGATATCGTGAAAAAATCGTCTATTCGTGTTCTTGATACTAAAGAAGGTGTTTTTGCTGAAGCTGGCGATATCATCGATCCGATCAATCAAAAGTTAGTATCTAAAGATGATTTTTTAGAATTAGGCAATCTAGTGATGAATTCTACGCTATGTCGTGAAAATGATCAGCAAATTACGTTATTTAAAACCGTTGGTACCGCTGTGCTAGATGTTTACGTTGGCTATGATATTTATTTAAAAGCCAAACAAAAAGAAATCGGCTTAACAATATAAAATAGGGCAATAGCCCTATTTTTTGACACAACTTTTTAAGTAAGCAATAACCTTTTATCGATATAGAGCTTAACTTTTTAATTCTTCTTTTTGTGAACGCCCAAGTAATGCCATTGCCGCTTGTTTTGGATCTTTATGTTCATATAGAACTTGATAAATTTGTTCTGTAATTGGCATATCGACGTGATAGTTTTTAGCTAATAACCATACTTCTTTGGTATTTTTATATCCTTCAACAACTTGAGCGATAGTTTTTTGTGCTTCTTCAATGGTTTTATTTTGACCTAATAATATACCAAAACGACGATTACGTGATTGATTATCAGTACAAGTTAAGACCAGATCGCCAAGCCCAGCCATGCCCATAAAGGTAGCAGGGTCGGCGCCAAGTTTAGCACCTAATCGCATCATTTCAGCGAGCCCTCGGGTAATTAGCGCTGTTCGGGCATTGGCACCAAAACCCAGCCCATCGGATAGACCTGCACCAATAGCAATAACATTTTTGACAGCGCCACCCAGTTGTACGCCAATAAAATCTTTACTGCTATAAACTCGAAAACTTTTGCTACAGTGAAATAAATTCTGTAACTCAGTTAAAAACAAATCATCGGTTGATGCAACGGTTACCGCAGTAGGTAAACCTGATGCGACTTCTTTAGCAAAGGTCGGACCAGAAATAACTGCTAAAGGAATTTCATTGCCTAGAATTTCCCTTGCTACATCTTGTAATAAGCGTCCTGTGTCAGCTTCTAAACCCTTTGTCGCCCAAACGATTTTTGAATCTTTACGTAAAAAAGGTTTAATTTGCTTAAGAATACTAGCAAAAGCGTGACTAGGAACTACAATAAGTAGGATGGGTGCAGCATTAACAGCGGTTTGTAAATCCGTTTCAACCTGTAACTCAGCTGGGAAAGCAATATCTGGTAAAAATTGCTTATTTTGCCTATCGTGCTGCAAAATAGTCATTTTATCAGGGTTATGACCCCATAATAGTGTTGGATGACCATTACGAGCCAGCAATATTGCTAAAGAGGTTCCATAGGAACCTGCTCCAATGACTGTTACTACAGCACTTTTTTTCATAAATAATCCAATAAACTGATTAAAAATTTATTGCCAAACAACCACTATTGTAGTGTTTCAGCAGAATTAGCTTCAGCTTGTTGTTGAAGATAATTAAGGAATAGTGCATCAAAATTTACTGGCTCTAAATTGAGTTGAGGGAATGTACCTTTGGTCACTAAACTTGACACGACTTCACGAGCATAAGGGAATAAGATATTTGGACAATAAGCCCCAACGCAGTGTTGGATTTGGTTTTCGTCAAAGCCAATTAATGAAAAAATACCGGCTTGAGTAACTTCACATATATACACAACTTCATCTTGTGACTTCACTGTTACTGTGACGCGCAAAGCAACTTCATACACGCTTTCGTTCAAAATTTGAGATGATGAATTAAGCTCAATATTCATGTCTGGTTGCCATTGTTTTGTAAAAATTTCTGGCACATTATTGGTTTCGAACGAAACATCTTTAGTATAAATACGTTGAATTGCAAATTGTGTTTCTGCTTGTTGTGTATTGTTTTGTTCAGTCATGATAAAACCTTATTTATTTTTGAATTATATTATTTTCTAACTAATGGTAAATTTTCGCCATTCCATCCAGCAATGCCATCTTTTAGGGCATAAACATGTAAAAAACCTTGTTTTACAAGAATTTCACCAATATTTGTTGATGATAAACCATTTTCATCAATTAAAATAATGAGATCCTCTTTGAATTTATCAATGGTTTTGGCGCTCGCATTTTTAATATCAATCGGCAAAACATTATGAGATTCAGTCACATGCCCTTTTTTAAAGCTATCAGCCGAGCGAATATCAACAATAACGGCATTTTGTTTATTGATCATATTGATTGCTTGGGCATTATTAATGATCTTAACTTTCGATAATTTGCTTTTAATTGTTAATACAATGATTGCAATAAATAACACAACCCAACCGAGTGAAAGTAAAAGGTGATTTTTTACAAAAGGAATAATTTCGAGTGTAATAAAGTCCATACTTATGTGATTACCTGATTTTTTCGATATAAGCTATGATTATAGCGATATTATGCGGTGAAATATAGTACCATTATGTGAAAACATTATTTAATGTCATGATGATTATTCGATTTTAAGTTAAAAATAGATAACTTTAGACAGAGTTATATTGATAATCGGCTCCTTAATTGATTAATGTTTTTCTAATTTAGTAATGTCAATTCCAATCAAATATTTTTCAAATAAAGCTGAGGAATCTTAATTAGCTTTTCCTATTTTTGTACATAATGGTGACCGATTCTTCTGGTTTGTTTCAATATTAACCATCAAACAACCAACACGTAAAACTTACTTTTTCTATTACTCAAATAACACTGAGCAAAACAAAAAATTATTATTTAATTATCTTTAGGTATTGAAAAGTGCTGAAGTAAAGTTTAAACAGCATATCTGTATGCACCAAAACTGAAAAATTTATAAAAGCTGCAACTGTATATGACCTTATTTTATATTGGCTCTAGTTTAAGCTTTGTGATCTTTAATTAGGTCGCAATGATTTGTTTTGGTGCATTACTTTGGTGCTTATTGCTTTATTTTGGTGCGATAATAATATTTGTGTTATTATCAGGTTAGCTTATTGACCACTTGAGCGTGGTTAAAAAATGGCATCATATTTGCATAACTGTAAACAACTTGGCAAAAATGCCTTTTAAACTGAACAATTATTTGTCCTTAATGGAGAAGATACATGTCTACACAAAAAGTTTTAACACTAATTAAAGAAAACGATGTTAAGTTTGTTGATTTACGTTTTACCGACACAAAAGGTAAAGAACAACACGTAACAATTCCTGTTAGCCAAATTGATGCTGATTTCTTTGAAGATGGTAAGATGTTTGACGGTTCATCAATTGCAGGTTGGAAAGGTATTAATGAATCAGACATGGTATTAATGCCAGATGCATCAAGTGCGGTAATTGATCCATTTTTTGAAGATGTTACATTGAATTTGCGTTGTGATGTTTTAGAACCAGCGACATTACAAGGTTATGATCGTGACCCTCGTTCAATTGCTAAACGTGCTGAAGAGTTTTTAAAATCATCAGGTATTGCTGATACAGTTATTTTTGGACCAGAACCAGAATTTTTCTTATTTGATGATGTGCGTTTTGGTACGCCAATGTCTGGTAGCTTTGTACATATTGATGATATCGAAGCAGCTTGGAACTCAGGTACTAAATATGAAGAAGGCAATAAAGGCCATCGTCCGGCAGTTAAAGGTGGTTACTTCCCACTTCCTCCTGTTGATTCTTCACAAGATATTCGTTCTGAAATGTGTTTAATTATGGAGCAATTAGGTTTAGTTGTTGAAGCGCATCACCATGAAGTGGCAACAGCAGGTCAAAACGAAATTGCTTGCCGTTTCAATACATTAACTAAAAAAGCCGATGAAGTGCAAATTTATAAGTATGTAGTACAAAATGTTGCTCATGCTTATGGCAAAACAGCAACATTTATGCCTAAACCGATGTTTGGTGATAATGGTTCAGGTATGCACTGCCACCAATCATTAGCTAAAGATGGGGTAAACTTATTTGCAGGCGATAAATATGCGGGCCTATCTGAAATGGCGCTATATTATATCGGTGGTATCATTAAACATGCTAAAGCAATTAATGCCTTTACCAACCCTGCAACTAACTCGTATAAACGTTTAGTACCCGGTTATGAAGCACCAGTGATGCTTGCTTACTCAGCACGTAACCGCTCTGCGTCAATTCGTATCCCTGTTGTGACTAGCCCTAAAGCACGTCGTATTGAAGTTCGCTTCCCAGATCCAGCCGGTAACCCATACTTGTCATTTGCGGCACAGTTAATGGCTGGTTTAGATGGTATTATCAATAAAATTCATCCGGGCGATGCGATGGATAAAAACTTATACGATCTACCACCAGAAGAGTCTAAATTAATTCCACAAGTGGCTGGCTCACTTGAAGAAGCACTTAATGCTTTAGATGCTGATCGTGAGTTCTTAACTCGTGGTAACGTATTTACTAATGACACTATCGATGCTTATATTGATTTAAAACGTCAAGATGTTGATCGTGTTCGTATGACTCCACATCCTGTTGAATTTGAGTTGTACTATAGTTTATAAGTTATTTTCGATTTAACTTAAATCTTCCACCGCTAATCAGCGGTGGTTTTTAGCGAGGGCGGGAATTCAAACGATGACATTTGATAATGAATCTGATGCGAATCTTGTTCTCGATTCAATAATCACAAGTATTTTATTGCTCGATAAAAATCTTCATATTCTTTATGCCAATACGGCAGCTCAGCAATTATTATCGCAAAGCACAAAAAAATTATTAGAGAGTTATTTGCCTGATTTATTGAGTTATTATTCATTAGATTTTGAACTCATGTTAAGTGCGTTAGAACAAAATCAAGGTTTTACGGATAATGAAGTAAATTTAGTGATTAATAATGAATTGCATATTTTATCATTAACGGCACAATTATTAGCAAATGGACGCATTCTTATTGAAATGGCTCCATTAAATAACCATAAGCGCCTTAGCCAAGAGCAATTACAACAAGCTCAACAAAGTGCAGCTCGAGAATTAGTTCGTGGACTTGCTCATGAGATTAAAAATCCATTAGGCGGTCTGCGTGGTGCGGCTCAATTATTATCTCGGGAATTACCCAAAAATGAGCTACAAGATTATACACAAATTATTATTGAGCAAGCCGATAGGCTCAGAAATTTGGTTGATAGATTATTAGGCCCTCAGCAGCGGTTACAGCAAAAAGAACAAAATATTCACAAAGCAATAGAACGAATCTATGCTTTACTCTGTTTAGAAAAGCCTATTAATATTCAAATTTTACGTGATTATGATCCAAGTTTACCTGATTTAATTCATGATTCTGAACAGATAGAACAAGTGATTTTAAATATTGTCCGTAATGCATTGCAGGCTATAGGAACAAAAGCAGGAACAATAACGATAAGAACAAGAACGGCCTTTCAGGTGACTTTACATGGACAGCGCTATCGACTTTGTGCCCGCATTGATATCGAAGACAATGGACCAGGCGTACCGGTTCATATACAAGATACCTTGTTTTATCCAATGGTGAGTGGTTATGAGGGGGGAACAGGAATTGGACTTTCGATTGCACATAATATAGTCGATCAGCATCATGGAAAAATTGAATTTAATAGTTGGCCTGGACATACTGAATTTTCTGTCTATTTGCCAATTAAACAATGAGGTAAATTAAAATGAATGTTTGGATTGTTGATGATGATAGTTCAATTCGATGGGTATTAGAAAAAGCGCTAACCAATGCTCACTTTAACTGCGTTACTTTCGCTAATGGTCAAGAAGTGATTGATGCGTTAGATACGCATGTGCAAAAACCTGCTGTATTGATCTCGGACATCAAAATGCCAGGACTTGATGGGTTAACCTTATTACATTATGTGAAGGAACAAATACCTAATTTACCTGTAATTATCATGACAGCCCATTCGGATCTTGATGCAGCCGTCAATGCTTATCAAAAAGGTGCTTATGACTATATTCCTAAACCATTTGATGTGGATGAAGTCATTCAATTAGTTGAACGCGCAATTTTACAAACGCAAACAAACAAGACAAGTCAAACCACAACAGCAAAAGCCTCAACCGGCATTATTGGTGAAGCACCCGCGATGCAAGAGGTTTTTCGTATTATTGGGCGATTATCTAAATCATCGATTAGTGTTTTAATTAATGGTGAATCAGGAACCGGTAAAGAGTTAGTTGCTAAGGCGTTACACATTCATAGCCCGCGTTCACAATCGCCTTTTATTGCTCTTAATATGGCTGCAATTCCTAAAGATTTGATTGAATCCGAACTTTTTGGGCATGAAAAGGGCGCTTTTACTGGTGCGGCTCAAATCAGACATGGTCGATTTGAACAAGCTAATGGTGGAACCCTATTTTTGGATGAAATTGGTGATATGCCATTGGATGTACAAACGCGTTTATTACGCGTACTTGCAGATGGACAATTTTATCGTATTGGTGGTTATTCACCAGTAAAAGTCGATGTACGGATTATTGCGGCAACGCATCAAGATTTACAAGCGCGCGTACAAGAAGGTAAATTTAGGGAAGATCTTTTTCATCGTTTAAATGTTATTCGTATTTTATTACCACCGTTACGAGATAGAGCACAAGATATTCCAAAACTTGCTGAGCACTTTTTACATACAACTGCAAAAGAATTAGGTGTTGAAAGTAAAATTTTTAGTCCTGAAGCTTTAAAAATCTTATGTATGTCAAAATGGCCTGGGAATGTTAGGCAGCTTGAGAATACCTGTCGTTGGGTTACTGTTATGTCCTCCAGTAAAGAAATACTGGTACAGGATTTGCCACCTGAACTACTACAAATGTCTATGCCTAAAAATTCAATAGAGTGTGAACCCCGCTCTCAACCATTTCATCAACCAGAACCTGAAATGAATTGGCAAAATTTACTTGAAGATTGGGCTAAACAAGCACTAATTGCAGGCAAAACAGGTATATTAACCGAAGCAGTAAACGATGTTGAACGTATTTTATTAAATTGTGCGTTAAACTTTACGCGTGGTCATAAACAAGATGCCGCCCATTTATTAGGATGGGGACGTAACACATTAACAAGGAAGTTGAAAGAATTATCAGATGATACATAAAATAAATTAGATGAGCTTTGATCATTAATTAAATAAGTTAGTTTGATTACTTTTGAATTGAAGTTTTTAAACTAACTCAATCGAAGTTTAATTAATTAGCAGCTTTTCAATTCTTAACAAAAAATTTGTATATTTATTTCTGATTTTCTCTCATTATTAATTAAAACCATAATTAACATTTTTCTATTTTTAGAGCAATGTTATTCATCTAATATGATTTTGGTTTTTATTCTTTTATTAAAAAACAAGAAATAACTTTTCGCATAAAAAAACGAATTTATGTAGAAATATGTTGACATTTGGGAAGGGAAACATATATAATGTTTAAAACGCAAAACGCAAAACGCAAAACCTGTAAAACCCTATTTATCGTTAGATAAATCGTTATATTTAAGTTTATTATTTCACTCTAATCATTTTCGCTCTTCAATTAACTTTTTATTCTCCTTTTTAAAAGGAAAAAAAGCTCTTTTTAATCAGAAAATATTTAATTCAGTTTCTTTTTATTTAAAATTTATTGGTATCATTTTAGGATTAATCACTGCTAATTCAGCTAATTCGTTAACTGCCACCACTTCAGCTGCAATTCATGGCAATGCACCATATTTAACTTTTGATAATGGAGCCACTAGCAGAAATAAAACAGATCCGCTTTTGAATATTACGCTTTACGATGGCCGAAGTTATAGCATCAAAGATAGTTTATCGACAAAAAGCAACCCAATTCGGCTTCCTGCTGGAGGCGAAAAATTAAAAAATATTAAAACTCAACTTCCTTTAAATAAGCTGAAAATCAGCTTGTTAGATCTAATTTCAAGTAAGGGTTATTGGAAAGATAATGATGGTGATAAGTTGTATACTGTTTCTGGCAATTTAACGTTAACTGTTAAAAGCGCTGATGGTGAAATGGTAAATAACCCTGAGCAGCTTTTGAACGATGCTTGTAATTCTCCCTATCAACTCAGTTTAACCAGTGATAGCGGCGTTTTATCAACTCGCTATGGCTTGCCAAATTCTTCTAATTTTATTGGCAATCAAGCAGTTTACTATCTTATCCCTAATAAAGTGACTACTCCTTATTTTTGCTTTGCTCGACCTAATTTAAAGTATAATGATAGCGATCCTTTTCCAAATTTTACATCTATGTCGGGACCAACAAGTGAATGGGATGGTACTAAAGGATTTAAACTTCAAACCTTATATCAACCTTCTACCAATTTTCCAACCACAGCATCAAAAGGACTGTATTTTTATTTAACGGTAGCAGGGGCATTATCAAGTGAATTAAGCTATAGTAAATCGCCACAAAGCTCTGGGATTAGCTTAAATATTACTACAGATAATATTAAACAAATCAATGTTGCTAAAGTAGAATTTCAAGGACCAGGTAATGGTTCAAGTACTGCAGAAGCTGCAACTGCAAAAGATCCAACTACTTTTACAATTTATTCAGATAAGAATAAAAAAAATATGATATACCGTTTCACAATAAGTAAATGGTTTATAGCAAAACCTGGTTATATTGACTATCCTTCGGCTAAATCCTACTGTGAAAATTTAGGTTACAAAATAGCTAGTATTATTGAATTAACTAATGCAAATGGTTGGGAATGGCAAGGTGGTTTGCCTAATCAACCAAATAATTACCAGCGTAGAATTGGCCGAACTTTATTTGCTGAATGGGGATTTACTGATAAGAATTATTATACAAATAGTGATCTAGAGTATGGTGATTATTGGACTGGGCAAATATACGACAATCTGAATGAGCCTTATCTTGTCCATTCAGATACCGGTGATGTATATCATGGTTATCTTGGTGGTAATAAACAGCGAGTTGCTTGCGTTAACTGATAGCTTTAACACAAATTTAGTATGAAAATTATTTCCTCACAGCCAATTATAACGGTGTGGGGAGTCGCATTAATAACATTGTCATCTTCACTGGATAAAATGCATTTATTCGATTGTTATATTTCTAATCTACCTAAAACATCAATTCTTTTATTCTATTAAAGTTAATTGAATAGCTTTATTTTTTTAGTTACAATCTAATGAAAATGATAATTGTTATATTTATCATTTCTTTTTTTATCAAGAATGATGATTAGGAGCCAAAATGTATTCACGTATCAAATTTAAGTTTATAGTGTTGTTAACAGCACTATTTGTGTTAGCGGGATGTGATGATAATAAAAAAAATGAGCAAAGTTCGGTTAATAAAATAACCATTGAGCATGCACAAGGTAAAACCGATGTACCTGAAAACCCTAAAAAGGTGGTCGTTTTTAATATTGCAACCCTCGATATTATGGATGCATTGAATATTTCTGTCTCAGCCGTACCTCAATCTGATGTGCATTATCCTGATTTTTTATCGAAATATAGTGATAAAAGTTATACTAATGTGGGGACTTTATTTGAACCAAACTATGAAGTTTTAAGTTCAATGGCGCCTGATGTTATTATTGCTGGTGGTCGTGCGAACGATGTTTATAATAAATTGAATGATATTGCTCCAACTATTTCTCTTGATATTGATCCAAATAACTTTTTGGCAAGTTTAACACAAAGAACTGAACAATTAGGAACGTTGTTTAATAAACAAGACCAAGCTAAAAAGCTCTTAGCTGATTTTAATCAAAAAATTGAACAACTAAAACCAAAAACAAATACCGCTGGAAGTGCACTCGTCATTATGGTTAATGGTGGCAAAATGTCAGCATATGGACCAAAATCTCGCTTTGGTTTTATCTTTGATATATTAGGTTTTAAACCTGCCACAACATTCCAAGAAGCAGGGCGTCATGGTAACGCAGTTACCTCTGAGTTTATTTTAAGTGTTAATCCACAGTGGCTATTTGTTCTAGATAGAGATAATGCTATTGGAAATAAAGAAGCGCAATCAGCTCAACAAGTTTTAAATAACGATTTAATTCAAAAAACAGATGCATGGCAAAATAATCATATTGTCTATTTAGATTCAACCTCAATGTATATTGCTGGTGGTATTCAAACTTATAGCCACTTAATGGATCAAATAAGCGAAGCTTTACAAAAAACATCAGCTAATTAATCAAATATATGGTTAAGTCGTTTTATTTTATTACAGGCATTTTCGTTTTGTTGATAATGTCTGTAATAAGTTTATTTATTGGGGCAGGGAATGTCACACTATCCGATCTTTGGATAGATAGTACCATGCGAGAGATTTTTTTTGTTAGCCGCGTTCCTAGAACCGTTGCTTTATTATTTGCAGGTAGTGCCATGAGTGTTGCCGGTTTAATAATGCAATTGTTAACCCAAAATCGATTTGTTGAACCTACTTTAGTTGGCACTACTCAATCAGCCAGTCTTGGTTTATTAATCATGATGGTTCTTGCACCAAGTGCAAGTGTTATGACTAAAATGGTTGTTGCTAGCTTATTTGCTATGGCGGGTACAATGATTTTTATGGCGATTTCCCGAAAAATCATTTTCAAATCAGCATTGATGGTGCCGCTTATTGGTATTATGTTGGGGGCAGTCATTAGCGCGATTACGACATTTTTTGCTATGTATTTTGATTTATTACAATCGCTTGGTGGCTGGGAATCAGGCGACTTTTCAGGTATTTTACGGGGCCGTTATGAATTATTATGGTTAGTCGGCGGTTTGACATTGCTTGCTTGCTGGAGTGCCGATCAATTTACCGTTGCAGGTTTGGGGCGTGACTTCTCAGTTAATGTAGGTCTTAATTATCGTCGAGTCATGTTGACGGGGCTTATTGTTATTGCATTAATTGGTGGTATTGTTGTTGTGGTCGTTGGCGTTTTACCTTTTTTAGGATTGATTGTGCCAAACATTGTCAGTTTATTATTTGGTGATAACGTTCGTAAAACTATACCTTGGATCTGTTTATTTGGCAGTGGATTAGTATTAATTTGCGACATTATTGGTCGGCTAATTCGTTATCCATTTGAAATTCCCGTGAGTGTTATTCTTGGCGTAGTTGGCGCTATTATTTTCTTAATATTATTGAGTCGAAGACGCCATGTCAGTTAATCAAAAACGTTATACAATAAGTCAAAAAAGAGTATTTTTGTTATTTATTCTGTCTTTAATTTGTATAAGTTGTTTTATGACTTTAAACCTTAAAGGCAATATTAGTTATATATTGATGCACCGAACTTGGATTGTGCTAACCATGATTCTGGTTGCTTTTGCTGCATCGACTTCTACCTTACTTTTTCAAACCGTTACCAATAATCGAATTTTAACTCCATCAATTATGGGATATGAATCTTTGTTTGTATTAATCCAAACGGTTGTGATCTTTTTTATTGATACACAAGGTATTCCCTATATTGGGATTATTGGTAAATTTGTATTTGAATCATTATTATTAATTTTATTTTCTCTTTTTTTATACCGTGGTTTATTCACTAAACTCAAACAAAATCTACATTTAGTTTTATTAATTGGTATTATTTTAGGTACGTTGTTCCGTAGCTTTTCTAACTTACTGCAACGTTTAATGACGCCAACCGAATTTGCTGTGTTACAAAGTCGAATTTTTGCAACCTTCACCCGTGCTGAACCTGTCTTGATTATCTTTTCATTAATAATAGCCTCTGTGATTGGTGTATTTTTGTGGAAAATGCGATTTCGATTCGATGTGCTTGCTTTAGGTCGGGATAATGCTATTAATTTAGGTATCGATTATCAAAAGAGCGTAACAATAATTTTATTACTCGTTTCAGTTTTAGTCGCAATATCGACGGCATTAGTTGGACCGTTTACTTTTTTAGGTCTATTGATTGCTAATCTTGCTTATAGTATTAGCGGATCAAGTCAACATCGTTATCTACTGCCTACCGCTTTTTTATTGGGTATCATTTTTTTGGTCGGTGGGCAAATGTTTTTAGAGCGTGTGTTAAATATGGTTGGCGCTTTATCTATCGTGATTGAATTTATTGGTGGTTCTTTGTTTATTTTCTTATTATTGAAAAAGGTTCCAATGTGATTGAAATTGAGAATGTTTGTAAAAGCTATCAAACTATACCGGTATTAAAAAATGTCAATGCGACTATTTCGCAAGGTGGGATTACGGCAATTATTGGACCAAATGGTGCTGGTAAATCAACGCTTTTATCGATTATCAGTCGACTGTTATTGGCTGATGAAGGTATCGTTAAAATTCAAAATATGGATGTTGTTAATACACCAAGTGATAAACTTGCGACCTATTTATCTGTTTTAAGACAAGAAAATCGGTTTACCAGTCGGTTAACTGTTTTTGAACTTGTGGGCTTTGGGCGTTATCCTTATACCAAAGGGCGCTTAAATGCTGATGATTATAAGCATATTAATCAAGCTCTAGATTTTTTAAATCTAACCGAATATAAAGACCGTTTTATTGATGAATTATCCGGTGGTCAGCGCCAGCGTGCTTATGTGGCTATGATTCTTTGCCAAGATACCGAATATGTCTTACTTGATGAACCACTCAATAATTTAGACATGAAACATGCGGTTGCTATGATGAAACAATTACGTCGAGCGGCAGATGAACTCGGTAAAACCATCGTTATTGTCATTCACGATATTAATTTTGCATCCGTTTATTCAGACTATATTTTGGCGATGAAAAATGGCGAGCTTGTTTATCAAGGTAATCCAAAGCAAATTATGAATTCACAACTTTTAGAGGATATATTTGATACCCCGATTAAAATTGAGAATGTCCAAAATCAAAATATTGCGATTTATTATTAATTTATTTTTTATGCTTGATATCGAATATAAACGAATTCAAATTTTAACCAGTTAAACAATGATTGTTCCTGCATTAACACTGTTAAGCATCAGATAAAACAATTAAGGTTTACAATTTCTCTTTATTCATGTTTAATTGCCAACAATATGTTTGCTGAGACTATATTATGAAATTAGACGAAATTGCTTTGTTAGCGGGTGTTTCTCGAACTACAGCTAGCTATGTAATTAATGGAAAAGCAAAAAAATATCGTGTTAGTGATAGAACGATTGAAAAAGTCTTAGCGGTAGTTAAAGAGCATAACTATCAACCAAATCAAGTCGCAGCAGGACTAAGAGCCGGTAAAACACGCACAATAGGTATTATTATTCCTGATTTGGAAAATAGTAGTTATACAACAATTGCCAATTACTTAGAGCAATTAGCGCGTAAAAATGGATATCAATTATTACTTTCATGTTCTGAAGATAAACCAAGTATAGAACAAGAATGCGTAAGGCATCTTCAGCAGCGGCGAGTTGATGCTTTAGTGATATCTTCATCGTTTGTTTCTCCTCAAGATTATAGGTTTTATGATGGTTGGCAAAATAACCAAATTCCATTATTTGCCTTAGATAGAACATTATCCAATAATCAATTTAGAAATATCGTTGGATCTGATAAACAAGATGCCAAAACGTTAGGTTCCACGTTTAGTCAATTTGTTGATGGAACTGTTGTTTATATTGGTGCTTTACCTAATTTATCGGTTAGTCAATTACGTCTTGAGGGATTTGAATCAATTGCAGCAAACCAGTTTAATAAAGTTGATTTTTTATATGCAAATAATTATAGTCGCTGTGATGCCGAAATTGTATTTAGTCGTTGGTTAGAAACGCATGATATACCCGATGGTATTTTCACTACCTCCTTTTCATTATTACAAGGGGCGATTGACGCGATCTTAAAAAAATTTGGCTATCTACCCAATCAACTGACGATTGCTACTTTTGGTGATCATGAACTGCTTGATTTTTTACCATGTAGGGTGATATCACTTGCTCAAGATCATCAAGAAGTTTCACAAGTTGTTATCGCATTATTAATGGAAAGCTTGCGTGAACAAAGTTATAAGCCCGGCACAACCATTATTCCAAGGCGGTTGCTATATAGGGGAAGCTTGGGTAGAGCCTGTCTGAGCGATTATAAAAAATAGCTTTTTTAAATTTTAATCAAAAATTGGATCTAGATCACATATTAATTATTAATAGAAATAATTTATTTGATAAATATTTTAATTGTATTCATCATTGCTGAAACGATTCAATATAATTCAATTAAGGATTTAGAATTGTTGAGTTATTTTAGCAAACCCAACATTTTAACCCAGAGGTATTTATTCTATGTTTCATTTAGTTAAAGAAAATATTCATTTAAATGAACAAGCAACTAACAAGCAAGAAGCAATAAAAAAAATTGCCGCAGCATTAACGAGTGCAGGTTTTGTTGAAGATGGATATGTGAACGGTATGCTAGAGCGAGAAGAGCAAGCTGCAACCTATCTGGGTATTGGTATCGCGATTCCTCATGGCACCACAAAAACTCGCCATTTAGTGAAAAAAACAGGTGTACAGGTATTTTGTTTTCCTAATGGCGTTGAGTGGGGGGATGATGGTGAAAAAGCGTACTTGGCTATTGGTATTGCGGCAAGCTCTGATGAGCATTTAGAATTACTTCGCCAATTGACACATGTTCTTGGTGAAGATGGCGTCGAAGATAAAATTAAAAAAATTCAAACAGCAGATGAAGCAATTGCTATTTTAACCGACAAAGTAGAACAAGAAGATAGCAAATTTACCATTCATCAAGATTCAGTGTTATTAGATATTCAAGCAGATAGCCTAGCAACCCTACAAGCATTGAATGCTTCGCGTTTAAAACAGCACAATGCAGTGAATGCTAATTTTATTGCCGATGTGCTTGATAATAAACCTAATTATTTAGGCAATGGGATTTGGTTAAGTGATAGTAAAAATGGTAATTTAAAAAATGCGATTGCCATTAGTCGTACAGTTAGTCATCTGAGTGAAGATAGTAAACCTGTAAAATTGCTTATAACAATGTCAGTTGTTGATGATTCAGTTGCAGAGGTTGTGCATAACATCGCATCGTTGATTTTTAGACAAAAATTAAACCAACTTTTAACAGCAAATGTCGAACAATTAAGTCAGTTACTTATTTCTGGTTCTGATATCAATAATTCTGAGCATGTTGAATCGATCCCTACTCTTGCTCAATCTAATGTAGCCGAATCAAATGATAATGAATTAAGTCGTGAATTTGTTATTCATAATGAAAATGGCCTGCATACCCGCCCATCATCTGTATTAGTTAAATTGGTAAAAGAATTCAATAGTAAAATAACGGTTGCCAATTTAGATGGTAAAGGTGAACCTGTGAGTGCAACCAGCTTAATGAAGATTGTAGCTCTAGGTGCTAAAAAAGGCAGTCGTCTTAAATTTACTGCTATTGGACAAGATGCTGAGCAAGCGCTCGATGCCATAGGTCAAGCCATTGCTAGCGGATTAGGTGAGGGAACTGAATAATGACTTATCGTGTTGCAACAATTACATTAAATCCCGCTTATGATCTATTAGGTTTTTGTCCTAAAGTTGAACTTGGTGATGTTAATTTAGTGCAGACAAATGCACTACTTGCTGCTGGTAAAGGGATTAATGTTGCCAAAGTACTATCAGATCTGGATGTTAAGTTAACGATAGGCGGTTTTTTAGGTAAAGAAAATCGTGATGGTTTTAACTTGCTGTTTAAATCACTAAATGTCGTTGATAAGTTTCAAACCATTGATGGGCGCACCCGTATTAATGTTAAATTAACTGAAGAAAATAGCGAAGTCACTGACCTAAATTTTTCTGGTTTCACGATTAGTGATCAAGATTGGCAGACTTTCGTTACCGATTCATTAGAATGGTTAAAAGATATAGATATGGTTGCCATTAGTGGCAGTTTACCTGCTGGCGTATCTTTGGAAAAGTTTACAGAATGGATGAAGCAAGTTAAAGCAATTTGTCCTAAAGTGGTATTTGATAGTAGCCGTGATGCTTTAGTTGCAGGTCTTAAAGCCAACCCTTGGTTAATCAAACCAAATGATAAGGAACTTGAAATGTGGGTTGGTCGAAAGTTATCTACGCTTACTGACATCAAAACAGCTGCTTTACAAATTATCGATAGTGGTGTTGAAAATGTGGTCATCTCACTTGGTAGCAAAGGTGCATTATGGGTAACAAAAAATGAAGCGTGGATTGCTAAACCCCCAAAATGCCAAGTTGTTAGTACAGTCGGTGCAGGTGACTCAATGGTCGCTGGATTAATGTATGGTCTTATGACCAATCAATCAATTAAAGATACGTTAGTGTTTGCATCAAGTGTTGCAGCGCTATCTGTTGAACAAGCAGGCGTAGGCATTTCTGATCGTCAAGCTGTAACTAATATGCTCGGCAAAATTGAAATTAACGCTGGATAGGAGTATTCATGAATATATATATTGTTGAAGGTAGTAATACAGGTCCAGTAAATGGACGATTAGCTAAAGCTGAACTTATTTTAGCTGCTAATGCATTAAATTTAAATGTAGTTGAAAACGCGGCAAATGCCGATGTGATTGTTGCAGTGGGTACAGGTTCAATTGCTGATACATCAGTGATGGGTAAAAAAGTTTATGTTGTAGAAGATATCGATGATGTTTTTGCCAATCCGAAACAGATAGTAAACGATGCGCCAAATAAAGCAAAAGTTTATGAACAAACTGCGATAACAGCTTCAGCTTCTGCTACAGGTATCAAACGAATTGTTGCTGTGACTGCTTGCCCAACAGGTGTGGCTCACACATTTATGGCAGCCGAAGCCATTGAAGAAGAAGCAAAAAAACGCGGCTGGTGGTGTAAAGTTGAAACACGTGGATCAGTTGGCGTGGGGAATGAATTAACACCTGAAGAAGTTGCTTCTGCTGATGTCGTTATTGCTGCATGTGATATTGATGTTGATTTAAGCAAATTTGCCGGTAAAAAATTATATCGTACTAAAACTGGTCCTGCTCTTAAAAAGACCGCTCAGGAATTAGATAAAGCATTTGAAGAAGCAACAATTTATCAACCTACAACCAATACCTCATCAGCTAAATCAAGTAATGAGAAAAAGAGCGTTTATAAACATCTATTAACGGGTGTGTCTTACATGTTGCCAATGGTGGTTGCAGGTGGTTTGATCATTGCGCTTTCTTTTGCTTTTGGTCAGTTCCAAGAAGTATTAAAAACAGTTACTGTACTTGAAAATGGCGTAGAAATTGTTAAACAAACTCTTGTAAATGAGCTTGTTGGAGAACCTCATTTAAAACAAATTGGTGATTTAGCATTCTCACTAATGGTTCCATTGCTTGCTGGTTATATTGCTTACTCAATTGCTGATAGACCAGGGCTTGCTCCTGGCCTAGTTGGTGGTTTACTTGCAGTTTCAACTGGTGCCGGATTCTTAGGTGGTATTATTATTGGTTATTTTGCTGGTTATTTAGCCTTGTTAATTACTCGATATTTACCACTACCAAAAACGCTTGAAGCATTAAAACCTATTCTAATTGTGCCTTTACTTGCAACTTTAATTACAGGTCTTGTTATGCAATTTGTTGTTGGTACGCCAATCGCATGGTTAATGAAAACTATTACTGTATGGCTAAATACCATGAATGGTGCTAATGCTATTATGTTAGGTGCATTATTAGGTGGTATGATGTGTACTGATATGGGTGGACCAATTAATAAAGTTGCTTATGCGTTTGGTACTGGTATGATTTCTTCACAAGTTTATGCACCTATGGCTGCAGTTATGGCGGGTGGAATGGTTCCTCCATTAGCGATGGGATTAGCTACTTTAATCGCCCGTAAAAAATTTGCTAAAGCAGAACAAGAAAGTGGTAAAGCGTCTTTAGTTTTAGGTTTATGCTTCATCTCTGAAGGGGCAATTCCTTTTGCAGCGCGTGATCCGTTACGTGTTATCCCTTGTTGTATTGTTGGTGGTGCAATCACTGGTGGTATGGCATTGGCATTTGGTTCAACGTTAATGACGCCACATGGTGGGTTATTTGCGTTAGCAATCCCAGGCGTTGTTAAACCCGTTGGCGGTTATTTATTGTCAATCTTAGTCGGCTCTATCATTGCTGGTGTAGTTTATGCGGTTATTAAAAAACCGGAAGTCGTTGCCGAAGAAGTTACACAGTAATTATTTTTATACTTACAAAAAACGCCATTATAAAATGGCGTTTTTGCTTTTTAATGAATAATAATTACTTTTTCACCCAACGCTGTAGGTCTTTAGCAATAAAATCATCCATTTTTTGTAATATATTTGTTGCATCATCTGATACGATTAATGTGTTATAAAAACTTTCTCGAATAAACCCATCTTGTACTGCATGCTTTAAAAAGTTCAGCAGAGGTTGCCAAAATTGGCTATTGAATAGTGCAACGGGTTTTTCATGGTAGCCTATTTGCATCGCTGTCCAAACTTCAAAAATTTCTTCTAATGTGCCCGTTCCACCTGGCATCGCAATAAAACCATCAGCTAGTTCAGCAAGCCTTGCTTTACGTTGATGCATATTTTGAACAACTTCTAACTGAGTAATGCCATGATGTGCAGTTTCGGCTTTAACTAAACGTTCAGGAATAACACCAATAACTTCACCACCATTAGCTAATACGGCATTAGCAATAATCCCCATCAACCCTTTATTGCCACCACCATAAATTAATCGCCTATTTTGTTTGGCAATGGTTTGACCAAGTTGTTCAGCTGCAACACGATATTCAGCACGATTGCCTTCACTAGCACCACAAAAAACACAAATATTCTTTTTCATAAACGTTTATTTTACCTATCTTGTCATTTTTAACTTATTTTAGCATAGACATAGACAAATTTGCTTACAAGCTGAGCAATTGATTTTATTTAGTGTTTTAACGATTGACATAAACGTAATAGATGGTTAATATTTTGTCCGTCAAGTGTTCCTCCATAGTTCAGTCGGTAGAACGGCGGACTGTTAATCCGTATGTCACAGGTTCAAGTCCTGTTGGAGGAGCCAAATTCAGTTTTTAAGAACCTGCATTGAGCAGGTTTTTTTATGTCTAATCATCTATGATGGATTTTTGGTCTGTGATTAGCCTTATAAGATTGCTTATCTTGTTATCACCTAGTTACTTTTTCAAAATTATCTAAAGTAATAATATAAATTCAAATTGTTACTCACTTTATAACACTTTCCACAAAAATTACTCCAGTTTTATTATTTACTTCTATTAATCCTATTCGCATTGACAAGAATATTGTGAATAAAATTAAAATTCCTATTCTTTATTGATTCCCTGATAATGTTAAGTATAGCTATGATGAGCATGAACTTCATTCATACTATAAAGATTGATGTCAAATTAACAACTTAATTTTTAAAAATGTCAAAGATTTTTTTTATAAAAAAACAAAAAAGTCTTATTGGTATATTCTAGAAAGGTAATTTTTTGAGGCGTATAATTTGAGACCCGTTAATCAACGTTCTAGTGAAAAATCAAGATGAAACTTAACATAATCATGGCAGCTTTAATGGTAACGAGTTTATCATGTGCTGCTGCAGAACATTCTTCACATTGGGGGTATGAAGGTGAAGATAAACCTGAAAATTGGGGTAAACTATCACCAGAATTTTCAACTTGTGAAAATGGCAAAAACCAATCACCTATCAACATTGAACACGTGTTCAAAACTCATCATGATAAACTTAAACTGGTATTCAAACCTGGTAAGCAAGAAATTATCAATAATGGTCACACTATTCAAGTTAATGTTGGTGAAGGTAATACTTTACAAATCGATAACGAAGTTTTCACCCTACAACAATTCCACTTTCATGCGCCAAGTGAAAATGAAATTAAAGGCAAACAGTTCCCAATGGAAGCTCATTTTGTCTATAAAAATAAGAATGGTGAGTTAGCTGTGGTTGCACTTATGTTTAATAAGGGAAAAACAAATCCAGAATTAGCAAAAGCCTGGCAACAAATACCAACCGAAGTTGAAGCGACGGCAACGCTTACTCAGCCTGTTGATATAAAAGCTCTATTACCAAATAGGTTAGATTTTTATCGCTTTAGTGGTTCATTGACAACTCCTCCATGTACAGAAGGGGTAAGATGGATTGTGTTAGAACAAGAAAGCAGCGTATCGACTGAGCAAATCGAAAAATTCCACTCAATTATGCATCATGATAACAATCGACCAGTCCAACCATTAAATGGAAGGGTAATTGTTGATTAATGTCCAAATGGCTCTATCAAATGTATTTAGATAGAGCCTATTTTAACAAATTTTTTTTCGATTCTATTATAAATAAACTTGTTAATTTTTTTCATAATCGAAATTTAAAATCAGAAATTACTTATAAATGCTTTGCAACCTCTCGGGCAACATCTAAAGCAATCTGATCCCAAGCATATTCAACCACAGAAGTCATATTTGCATCTTTTACACCACTATCATTTTGCTTGGTTGAAAACTCTTTAGTCCACGTTTTACCTGATAATTCAAATGTGAGATTTAAATATACACTAGCATTATCAATATTCGTCATGCCATAAGTGAATTTAGTTTTGGCATGATTAACAATTATTGTCAGTTTTTTCCCTCCAGAATTTATGTCAGCGTATGTACTAATCGCCTCTTCAATTCTAGTAGAAAGCCCTATACCGGTTGGGATTCGGGTACGATTACCACCACCAATAAATCCTGAAGAACCTTGTATGTCAATACGTGTAGTAAAACTATCAGGAACCCATATAATATTTAAGTTTTGTTTTTGAGGTAAATGGATTTCTGATTTTATTTGTTTTAATGATTGATAAGACAAACGATCATTAAATTGAAGATGAACACTACAACCAGATAAAATAAATCCAAGACAAGTTAATAAAATTATTTTTTTTCATACCATTATCCTTAATAAAATTTCCAGCAATATTATGTAATTAGAGCAATTAAATCAATAATTACTTAAAATTTATAATTAGATAATTTTTCGGTTTATAAATTCGACGGCAACAAGGATACTTCGATTTGAAATTAAACAAACCAAACCAAACATTTTAATTGTGTGAATTAATAGTCAATGATATTCAGTTAATCGTTGATTATTAATAATAAAATCTAATCTAAGGCTTTATTGGATAACAATAGTGTTTTGTTCTATTTAAATGTTTGAATCAGGGTAAGGTAGTATTTTCTCCAAATAAAACCATATTAATAACATAGTTCTTTATCTCATAGAGGTATTTATAATGAATACTACTCACGTCGGCGAGTGATATATGCGCATAAGTTTTAAATTTAAAAACTGTTTTTTCACAGGCCTGAACATTGATTATGAAACAATTATAATTTCTACTAGAGGGCCTAATTAACAGGTAGATTCCATCATTGTAAACACGATAATCTTTACTTTGTGGCTTGATATTTTTAA
>NZ_LZGO01000044.1:0-3420 GCF_001690235.1 Gilliamella sp. wkB292 | reverse complement strand
TTGATATCCATAATAAAAATAGATGTTATAAAGAAAACTTAATGTACATTCAGCTTAATATTAAAATTTTTCATTAATTGTTTAATATGATAATCATTAAGTGGCGATACGCGAGGCAAAGATTCAGCTTCTTTTTCAGATATCAATGTTTCATTTTGCGATATGTCTACTTTTTTAAACCAAGGCTCTATTCCATATGTAAAATATACATTTTGCATATTATTGGGTGAGTAGTTTTGTTGATGCCCAATTATTCTCCAATCACCTTCAAATTTTCTATCAAATAGTAAATAGCTATCTAATATTACCGGATCAATCATTCGGTGAGCATTTCTAATTTTTGCTTCTGATAAATCTGGAGAATTGGAAATAATATCGAAAATTTCAGCAATATGGCCAACTATAAATTTAATAACAATTCTTCCAAAACAATAATTTTGATTATCTAATTTAAAACAGAATATGTCTCCGGCTTTAATGTAGCGTAACATCGTACGAGGTTTTTTATCCCAACCCCATATTTTAAAATCATTCATTAGCACTTTCCTTTCCCTGACTTACCCTTCTTTACATCACTCGCTTTTTTACTGTTATAGGCTTTTTTAAATATTTTAGCTCTATCATCATTACGCTGATATTTGATGGAATTATATTTATTTCCTCTATTTGTCGAAGACAATTTTTTCTCTTATTTTACCTGTTCTCGTTCCATACGTTTCAATATAATATTGTTCATAACCTCTTGCGTGCCCATATATAATATTTTTTTCTAATACTTCCATTCGTCCAGATGCAGATAATCTTCCAGTTTCTCGATGTTCAATCGTTCTTCTGTCAATGTCATTGGTAATGCCAATATAGTAAGGCTCTCTAGCCCCTTGGTTAGATAATGTATCCAATTAGGCGCATACTGATACAAATTAAACCCACCCAAGAGCCCTATCGGGTCCGGCTGCGTGAATCTGCCTATATCCGGGTCATAATACCTAAAAGTATTGTAATGTAAGCCCGTTTCTCTGTCTAAATACTGGCCCTGATACCTTAGGTTCTGTTGTATCTGGCTGTGTTCGATTTCCTGTATCGGTTTGCCCCACAGCTGATAGCTGCATGCCCATACAATGTGACCGTCTTCATCAGTAAGTTCTTCCGGGGCACCGTTGACATCGGTGTGGTAGTACAGCACTTTTTGTTCCGTACCGGTGGTGGTCTCTACTCTGGCTAAGGGTTCATAGCCGCTTTCATCAGTGTAGATATAGGCGCTTTTGCTTCTGTCAGTACGGGTTTCCTGAATCATGCTTAGCCCGTCCCACAGATGCGTTTCGTTTATCAGATGTCTTGCCTGACTATTGTTAATAGCCAGGTTTACTAAATTAAATTATGTGTATAAATCTATTCCTTTTACTTTATTTTTTATAAAAAACTGTCGTAACGACTCTGAAATCACAATTCGCCCTATAGATTCTTTACACCTTGCCATACAAAATTGCTCATTTATATTTTCTTTAAAGACAATTTCAAAAAATTTTTTGGGTCCATCAGGCAAGCTCTCTAATAATGGTATATATTCAGATTTATTCATATCAATACATGATATTAAACGCAGAATATTTAATGCCTTATAACCAGAATAGCTGCGACCATTAACAATTATAGTTGCCTCTATTAGCTGGACATCATGTAAAAAATCTTGATTGTTTGAAAGTAAATTGGCAAGTCTAGGCGAGATAAAATCAGGACCATCACTGAAATAAAAATCATAAGAGAGTAAACGTTTTTCACTGACTTTGTTTTCTAATTTAAAAACTACTTGTTTATTTGATTGAGACTCCTTGCATTGTAGAAATTCGTAACTGTCAACTACAGTTGAGTCATATTGGAACCAATAACTATCAGGATAATTACCTAGCATAAGTTCATAAATCATATCAACATCCTTTGGAAGGCCTAATTGAATTTTTATTTAAGGTAGGATATAAATATTTAGAAAATAGCCGGGAGAGATAGATTTTCCCGACATTAGATATAACATCTATTCATATTTACTAAATTTCTCTATCCAACCATTTTCTGTAAAAAGTTCACCAGATAATCCATCACTGAGCTCAACAATGTTTTTTCCATCATTCCCATCTTGAGATATCAACAACTTCATGTTTTCTTCATTTTGCTCAAGCATATTAAGAACATTATAAATAACACTGTCAATAGAATTAAAAACTACCTTTTTCAAAACTTTAATTTGATTTTCATCAAAGGCTTTTATTTCATTACTCAGCTCAATAGAGCTTTTAGATTTCATTCTACCATTTAATATGGCTTCAAACTCAAAAATAGATTGATCTCTGATACTAGAGATAAACTCTTGACCAAAGGAATCAAGTAATTTCTTATCTGACATATTAATTACTCCTATCTAATTCCACGGTATATTTGATGGTGAAGTTACACCCTATGATCTTAAATTCCATAAAGATTGAGCGACAAAATCCCTTTCCTTTTTAGTGCTAGCACCACCGGCCTTTAAAAGCATCTACAGCTATTTTTGTGTGTTCAGCCAAGGTATTCGGGCGACCACTCTTAGCCAGTTGATAATAAGCATTGCGTTAATAATTAGTCATATCCTGATGTCGCCATCCTTTCTGATTCATATAGTCCTAACTAACTGAACAACCTTTCTTAGGTTCATAGTTTGGATTATTTTTAAAACCAGCTTTCCGATAATGTGATGCTCGACAACATCTTTATATTCACCAACACCACATTTACTTAATTCAAGTGGATCTATCTGGATCAATAGGTTGTTTGGTGAATACGCATACTGGTTTAATCCACCTACCAGCCCTATGGGGCGACTGTGTGAATCTACCTATATCATGGTCGTAGTACCTAAAAGTATTGTAATGTAAGCCGATTTATTTGTCTAAATACTGTCCCTGATACCTTAGGTTCTGTTGTATCCGGCTGTGTTCGATTTCTTGTATCGGTTTGCCCCACAGCTGATAGCTACATTTTCACAAGATGTTACCAGCTTCATCCGTCAGCTCTTCCGGGGCACCGTTAACATCGGTGTGGTAGTACAGCACTTTCTGTTCCCTACCGGTGGTGCTGCCTATTCAAGACAATGGGGTTCTGTCCGTATCAAGGTATGACAATTATAGCCGGCTATAACAAAGTTGAATCCAGTATAGACTATAAAAGTAAAATATTTAAAATTAATTATTTTTTACTTTCTCTGATTTGAGCTAAGCCATTTTCAAGACGACTAAGATTTTGATATTTATCAGCAGCATGGCTTCTATTCAAATATTTAAGCCATCCCTCTACAGCTGTATTAAATAATGCTAGACCTTCTGGTGTTACATTTTCCCTTTTTATAACTGTGTCGGTTTTTAATTTTCCTTGCTCATCAAAGGGCTCAAT
>NZ_LZGO01000043.1:0-19247 GCF_001690235.1 Gilliamella sp. wkB292 | reverse complement strand
TATAATTAATTTTTCATATTAAGGATTAACACAAACCATTTTACCTGCTGTAGAATCTGAATCGATATCGCCAACATCAGAACCAACCGCATATTGTATGCTGGCATCATCAGATAATGCCCAATAGTAGGATTGCGCTGAAGTATGCCAATCACTTGTTGGATAATAGAGTTTATAAGAAGATCCCCATTCATTAAAAATGCCACCAATCCATTTCCCACTTGTGTCTTTAAAGCTTATTTGCCGACGATAATTATTAATATTGCGACCACTAATTCCGCCATGCCAACCTTTGCCATTGGCATTAGTTAAATCATTGACTTTCGGGAATCGATAACCATTACCCAAATTATCACAAAACCGCTCAACATCATCACTTGTGGCGGCATCATTTGAACTGGCGATATACCATCTATCGATATTAAAACTGTATAATAGTTGCTTTCTTTCACTGTCTGCATAAATCTTAAACAGAACAGGACTAAATGAAGTATCTGTGGAATTTTCATTAGGACCATTTAAAACCACTTTTAATGCTAACACTTTGGGTGAATTATCCCAACCTGGTGTTTGTTCGGATTTTAATGAAATGGTGACTTTACTCCCACCGTTGACAGGATAAACAGTTTGACCATCTTGAGTATTTGCAGTTATGACTTGTTCAGGTGTAACACCACCTAATATCAAATAAAAATTAAGCCCATTTAAACCTGTCGTGGGAAAATTTAAATCCGGATTACTGATATCTTGTACTTTAAATCCTCGACTTCTGATCCAATCAGGACCATCTGCATCAGGATAATGACGCCCATCATACCAAACATTTGGTTGAACATAACACACATACGGCGTATCAATTTTACGATTAAAATAATAGGTATGCTTAGCTCCACTAAAATCTGTCACATTAGGTATACCATATTGGGTAAATAATTGACCACCATTAGACGTAATGGTTAACTTATAAGGGGAGTCGCATCCGGTTAATTGAGCATTGGGGTTATTTTTGACTTGCGTAGTAATATCGTTGTTATTGGCATCTAACCATTTAACCATCAAATTACCTGTTGCATTTGGTGATGCATCACCATCTTCATCTCCCCAATAATTATCAGACGATGTAATAAGATTACTTAATGAAATACTCGGGTAGCTACTATTATTGACTAATGGTACCAAGGTTTTAATACTCAAAAATGTATCATCATCACTCAACAAATCAATGGGTGATTCTTGGCTTGAATTATCGATAATAGCATTGGGATACAAATCACTTTGCCCACCAGCAGCAATAAAACTTCGACCATCAGATAGCTGTAAACCCAGTAACCCTTCAACACTTACCGCTTTAGTTTTTCCATTGTCAAACGTTAAATAAGGCGCATGGCCATGAATAGCATTTTCAGTCGAAGCCGATAATGCATTGACAGGATTACTATGCACAAATAACCAATAAACAACAATTACTGAAACTGATTTGACAGTAATCATAGAAGAACAACAAAATTGATTGAGGCGGATTAAAAAAAAGATTAAATAATGTTTGGTGTTAAAAAAAAACAGATAATTTTGACACAAGACTACTTCAGACATATTGTATCTCCTTTGAAACCGCTTAATTTATTCGTAATAGTGACTATCTAAAAAAACTAAAACTCAATTTCGATACAAAATATAAAAGCGTAACAAGTATAAATGACTATTCATCAAAAAAAAATAGATTGCATAGTAACCAAAACATAAAATTAATATTATTAATCAATTAGATGTAATTTTTTACATAAAAATTACAGTAAACATGTCTGGCTTTTTGTTACACGCTAAATGAATAAAAACCTCTATTTTTTGAAGAAAATTGTTGCCCTTTGAAAGAAACATTGAAAATGGTAAATAACACCAAATTAAAAAATGAGAATCATCGTTTAAAATAATCTTTTAAGAAACAGATGTTTGTTTTATACCCTCACTGTTTTCTTGATGATTTTTGATAATCTCTCGCCTTTTATCTTGATGGAAAAAACTCCATGCAATAAAACGACTACTCTTTTGCCCTTGCGCCATTGGAATAATTTTGACTTCAGCAGGTTTAACTGTGATTAATTGCTTGTTAAGCACTTTGAGTGACTCTTTTTTAGAAACCAGCGAAGTAAACCATAAGCATTGCTGTTTATATTGTGTGCTTTCTTTGATCATATTGGTGATAAAAGCACTTTCTCCCCCTTTGCACCATAATTCGGTCTGCTGACCACCAAAATTGAGTGCAGGATTAGATTTTGAATACTGCAATTTACCTAACTTTTTGAGCTTAGTTTGGTTACTCGCCAGTGCTGCTTGTGCCGAATCATGAAAAGGTGGATTACACATAGTTAACATAAAAAATTCTTTCGGCTTTATAATTTGTCTAAAAATTGCTGAGGGATCACGTTGTAAACGACAATCAATAAAACCATTTAATAATGGGTTAGACTGAATGATAAGCTTTGCGGCTTTGATTGACATTGGGTTGATATCACTTCCCACAAATGACCAATTATATTCAGCTCGACCAATAATGGGGTAAATTACATTTGCCCCTACACCAATATCAAGAACACGGATCTGCTTACCTACAGGGATCTTATCGTTGTTATCATAAGCAAGTAAGTCGGCTAGATAATGAATATAATCTGCTCGACCAGGAATGGGTGGGCAAAGATACTCGCTGGGAATATCCCAATTACTCAGTTGATAATAATGTAATAACAATGCTTTATTTAGCAATTTAACTGCCATTGGATCAGCAAAATCGATCGATAAATTATTGTATTGATTTGGTTTAACGTACGGTGTGAAATCAGGTAACGTTTGGCATAGCGCCAAAAAGTCATAACCTTGGCGATGTTTATTACGTTGATGTAAAGCTGTTTTGTTTGCTAAGTTCGACTGTTTTTGCATGTTTTATCCAACAATAAAAAGACTGTCTATTATAAAGGTTTTACGCATAATAAGGAAAAGTAAAAACACTTAACCTAGCTTACTTTGAATATCCATTCACTTGCTTGATAATTGCGACAGGTATCAGAAAAAATAATTACCACCACAATCTATGGTTTTGCTGTTACCGGCTAAAACATTCCCCCTCATCATAATATTTCAAACAAATACAACTAGTCTAAAATGATTGAGTGGTATCTAATCACCATTTTATTGACGCAAGTTATTTTGTTATCCAACAAATTATAATAAAACTGATTAATTATAGAATCGGCTAATTTGAGCTCGTCACTAAATTCATTAGTCACTTTTGTATTAAAATGTTTAGTTTACTCACTTTACCATCAACGATAAAATTGAATATAACTTACAGTTTATTCACCGCCAGGGCTATTTTTGCTACTTGAAGCGCATTACTTTTCACTGTTTTACAGTTTTGTTCTATGGTTAATGATCGTAATTTATGAATAACTAAACGTTAATAGCTTCAATAAGTCCAGTATTATGATTAACTTTAATGTTGATTGAATGATATGAATTTAATCAAAGCTAGTTATTAATATACTCAAGAATGACTTAATTCATTCCATTCGAAAAAGCGTTGTTATTTGTTATAATTTTCAACTTTTAATCCAAATGGAAATGCCATGAGAATCCCATTCAAATTATTCTGTGTACCTTTTATCATATTGCTATTTAGCTCTTTTGAGCTCTATGCTTCCGAATTTAACGGTGAACAGTTAAGCTTAGTTTGGGCTGTACCTTTTATTGGTATTTTGCTTTCGATTGCATTATGTCCACTATTTTTAGCGCGATTATGGCACTATCACTACGGCAAAATTATTATTTTTTGGACAACACTGTTTATAGTTGCAGCCATTTATTCATTCGGCATACAAACCACTGTCAATCTAACCGCTCATGCAATATTAGAAGAGTATATCCCTTTTATCGTTTTACTACTTGCCCTGTATACCGTATCGGGTGGGGTTTTGATTAAAAGTGATATTATTAGTACGCCTAAATTGAATGTTGTATTGTTAGCAGTCGGCACGATATTAGCCTCAATTATGGGCACTACAGGTGCGGCAATGTTAATGATTCGTCCTTTAATTAGAGCTAATCGTCACCGTAATCAATCTGTTCATATTATTATCTTTTTCATCTTTCTTGTTGCTAACATTGGCGGTGGATTAACACCATTAGGTGATCCACCGTTATTTATTGGTTTTTTAAAAGGGGTTGATTTTTTTTGGACTGTTAAGCATATGCTTTGTCCGGTATTATTGACGACGATTTTATTATTAATAATTTTTTATATTATCGACAATTATTACTTTCGCCAGCAATATGGTCAATCGTCAAAGATAGAGACTAAACCTACTCAACTGTTTAAACTCTACGGTATTACCAACATTTTTTTATTGTTAGCCATTATTATTTGTGTATTGATGTCGGGAATTTGGCAGTCTTCAATCACTTTTACTATTTTAGCAACCTCAATTGGCCTACCTGATCTGGTGCGAGATCTGTTATTGTTACTCATCACAGTCACATCTGTCATGATTACACCAAAACAAGTTCGTGCAGGTAATGAGTTTAATTGGGATCCAATTATTGAAGTTGGCAAATTGTTTATTGGTATATTTATTACGATTGTACCGGTATTAACTATTTTACGCGCGGGCAGTAATGGCGCTTTATCGGCAATTGTAACGTTCGTTAACAACGACCATCTTGAGCCAATTAATAGTTTGTATTTTTGGTTTGCGGGATTACTTTCGGGCTTTTTAGACAATGCACCGACTTATTTGGTGTTTTTCAATCTAGCATCAGGCGATGCCATGACGTTAATGACCACCATGGCAAAAACACTATTAGCTATATCAATGGGATCGGTGTTTATGGGAGCACTTAGCTACATAGGCAACGCACCTAACTTTATGGTTAAAAGTATAGCAACACAACACCAAATTAATATGCCAAGCTTTTTTGGTTATATGAAATGGTCAATTAGCATATTGATTCCAGTGTTTATCATCAATAATTTGATATTTTTTATCTAACATGCCCCTAACATTACTACTGATGCTATTTTAATAAACATAACAAATTATAAGATGAACGAATAATAGATTATGTGTACTGCACTATAGCAATAGTTAGCGCAATAATATTATTGTGTCATTCAGCGTAAAACCAGATATTGAAAATTATCTGGTTTAATTAATAAATTAAGTTTAGAAAAAATATTTAAAACGTAATCTTCCACAATAACGGTTATCGGCACCCTATTTTGCATTGCGTTTTAGCTGTGATTTGTAACTGCCTAAGTAAAGATTAAAATTGTTCATATCCATCACATTAGCAATTGAATATGATGCATTAATAGTATGTAATTTATATTATGCCTTTAGCATAAATTTTACTTTCTTCGCTATAACTTGCTGTAAAAGGTTTGTATATCGTTATCGGCGTAAATATAACCAAAGCCAATATTATTCCAAATGCTTTCTATTGCTATTGTAATCAATGTTTACTTAATCAAGTTTAATATTGACTAAACAGCGCTGCCACTTTATATAGATTGTCGCCATATCAAACAGGCCTCAACCTTAACATCCAAACAGTATATTAAGCGTTTAAAATTATTATCTACAAAGCTAAAAATACGAGTAAGTAAGATGACTATTAACGAAATTGTCTTGTTATGTAGATTTGCCAACAATATACATTTCAAAAAACTTTATAAAAAAGTTTTAGTATTAAGCCATAAGATGAACGTAAAAATAGAAAATAACAACCTAACTTTACATAATACTCTGTAACAAAAAACGGTTATAGAGTAAGTAAACTTTACCCATTGAATTTATAAAATTCTCATCATAAAAATGTGAGTCTTCGCACAATTTTAATAAAAAGTCTTAAGTTACTATAAATTACAGCCAAAAAAAGATTTACCATGTCCGAATTTTAAAGGTCAGATACACTTTTCCTTTTTAGAATAAGGCTAAAGTGATTTGCAATAAAGTGAGGATCGCGCATGATACAGAAGTTACTCGATAAAGATTTTTTTGCTTCTAGTCAGCAAAATATCACTATAGAGCCGCGAGAGCCCCAACCTGTGTATCCTGAACATACGCATAATTTTAATGAAATAGTCATTGTCACAAAAGGTTATGGCAAGCATATTTTAAACGGTCGATTATTCGATCTTTATCCGGGTATGATGTTTTATATTCACGCTAGTGATTGCCATTTATACGAAAACGTGAACAATTTACATTTAACAAATATTTTATTTAGAGATCCTGACAACTTTCATTTCATCAATGGTATTAATGAATTGATTCCGAATCAAGATTTGTGCCAATCTCACTTCTTTTTTGATAAAAATTGTGACAAAAATATACACATCATTTTAGCGCAATTGAATCAAGTATCAGTGCAAAGCAATGCTTTTCAAGAAAGCCTTTTTTTACAATTATTACTATTATTCAAACAAAATCAATATGTAAATCAAGGTACGGGCACCAGTGATAACCGCGTTAAACAGCTATTACGCTATCTACAATTCCATTTTAAAGAACCGATTGATTGGCATAAGGTAACCGAGCAATTTTCATTATCATTACGTTCTTTTCATCGTCATGTAAAAGATCAATTAGGCACAACTCCGCAAAAATACCTTATAAAATTACGTTTGGCTGATGCCTATACACAATTAATTCAGACAGATAAATCCATCACAGACATTGCGCAAGAATGTGGATTTAATGATAGTGCTTATTTTTCGACTTGTTTTAAACAGGAGTTTACTTTTGGACCACAAGAATTACGTACTTGTCCAGATAAACGTTATCATTAATAGGTAAATATATACGTCAGGAACAGCTTATGAATCACTATTTGCATTTATTTAGACAAGATTATTTTATTGCAGATATTAATACTGTGACTGTCGAAAAAAGAGATCATCAACAACCCTTTCCTTTGCATGACCACGACTTTCATGAAATTGTCATTGTCTGTTCGGGTAATGGATTACATCACTGGAATGATTATATATATCCAATCACTAGTGGTGATATTTTATATATTAACCCTAAAGATATTCATGGTTATGAATCGGTAAATAATCTAAAACTCGACAATATTTTATATTTACGAGATGCTCTATTTTTATCATCAATCATTGAACAATATTTGCCAAAACAAAATACCAAGCACACCGAGCGAGGCTGGCGCATTAAACCTTCTTTAATTAAAATGGTCTCCCCTTTAATTGAACAGATCGCGATTGAATCAAAAAAAAATAATTTAGCATCCGTGCATCTGGCCGAAGCGCTATTTTTACAGTTAGTCATTTTATTAGATCGTATTAAACAAATGCCTAATACTCAATCACCAACCGCAACTCATCAATTGGATTTATTATTTACCGTACTGCACAATAGCATAGCCACGCCATTTAATTTAGACATATTTTGTAAGCAAAATCATATTGCTGCAAGATCACTAAGCCGTTTATTTAAAACTCAAACGGGCATGACAATTAATGAATATCTACAAAAGCGGCGCTTGTGTACAGCAATGTCATTACTGCGTAACACGCCATACTCAATTAGTATGATTTCGGCTGAATGTGGTTATGATGATAGTAACTATTTTTCAGTCGTATTTAAAAAAGAAACCAAGCAGACACCGTCACAATATCGAGCAAAATTTAGCAATAAAACCAATAAACGTTAATGAAGGTAGAGACTCTCTTTTAATTTTATAAAAGAGAGTCCATTTTTATTCAAGATAAAACACAGGTAAAAGCGCTTCACTTATTGGGCTGTTATCAGCATTACTTGGCATGATATCTTGCATAAATGCCCACCATTTTTTGCAAGCAGCCGTATTGGCAATAGCATCCCAACGATCTTCTGATTCAATTTCAACGTAAGCAAATAAAAGATTGCGCTTTGGATCGAGAAAAATCGAATAATTATGTGCACCATGTGCTTTTAACTCTTTCACTAATTCTGGGAAAATTTCATCGTGTCGTTTTTTATATTCCGCATGTTTATCAGGATTAACCTGCATGATTGAAGCTTTTCTTAACATAATCATTCCTTCTTATTAAGCATCACCTATGAAATAGGTCGATATAATATTGACCTATTTCATAATTTTAAATCAGCAACTTATCATTAATAAATAGCCTGATAAAGTTGTTCAATTTCGTGAACATTAGTTTCACGTGGATTACCACCGGTACAAACATCATCAAAGGCAGCTTGTGCTAGTGCTGGAATGTCTTCGAGTTTAACGCCAATATCTTTCAATGTTGCTGGAATACCGACATCTTTGTTAAGCTGTTTTACTGCATCAACAGCAGCCTGTCTGGCCTGCGTTATTGTCATTTTTTCAGTGTCTGCCACCCCCATTGCTTTAGCAATATCACGATATTTATCGCCAGTAAATTCGGCATTGTAAGCCATGATATGCGGTAGCAATACGGCATTAGCAACACCATGCGGTGTACTATAAAAAGCACCAAGCGGGTGTGCCATTCCATGAACTAAACCTAATCCCACATTTGAAAAACCCATACCAGCAATATATTGACCTAATGCCATCTCTTCTGAACCTTTTGCAATCCCTTTTACTGAGTCACGTAATGAACGAGATATAACTTCTATTGCTTTAAGATGGAACATGTCTGATAGTTCCCAAGCACCTTTAGTAATATAACCCTCTATGGCATGTGTTAGCGCATCTACCCCAGTTGCCGCTTTTAAACTCGCTGGCATGCTTGTCATCATATCTGAATCTATGATTGCAACAGCCGGAATATCATGAGGGTCAACACAGACAAATTTGCGTTTTTTCTCTTCATCGGTAATGACGTAGTTAATAGTCACTTCAGCTGCGGTACCTGCTGTTGTTGGGATGGCTATCGTTGGAACCGCAGGTTTTTTAGTTGGTGCAACGCCTTCTAAGCTTCGCACATCAGCAAATTCAGGATTATTAATAATGATACCAATGGCTTTGGCCGTATCTTGCGGAGATCCGCCACCGATAGCGATTAAATAATCAGCACCTGACTGTTTAAAAATTTCTACCCCTTTTTTAACAATTCCGATAGTTGGATTTGGCATGACTTCATCAAATATTTGATAAGCAAAACCATTGTCATCTAATAATTTTGTTACTTTTGTTGCTACTTTGAATTTGATTAGATCTTTGTCAGTAACCACCAATGCTTTTTTAAAACCACGTTTTTTAATTTCATCAACGATATGTTGGATTGACCCTGCACCAAAATAAGAGGTTTCATTTAAAATCATTCTATAAGCCATAATCTGTTTTCCTTTCAATTAATTTGCCATGCCTAAACCAACGATATTGGCAGCCAAAATAATAACTAAGCAACCTATACATAATACTTTTACTGGTTTTTTCCCGGTTCCAAACCACTCTTTTAAAACTAAACCAACAATACCACCACAGAGCACATAAAAGCTCATATGTAACATCCAACTCATAAAGCCATACTCTGCTGGGATATTGGCATGGCCCCATGCATAAAAGAAGAATTGAAAATACCACATTGCACCGCCCAAAATGGCAAACAATGCATTGCTAATGAGTAACGATTTAGCAACCGAGATATCTTGTTTGAATGACAGTTCTTTTTTAAAACAGAGGCGGGAAATACAAAAACCAAGATTAACTATCGCGCCACCACCCATGATGACTACATAACTAGGTAACGCAACATACAGATGAGAAACACCTAATTCAGCAGCCTTAGTATGCATAGGTACTGCGGCGCTCATGGCAAAAGACATACCAGCAGAAAAAATCCCACACATTACCGCTAACAATAGTCCTTTGCGTAGATTAAAATCCGCTACCTGTACGCCTAATGTTTTTTCTTTTAAAAGTCCCGCATAAGTAACAATGGCTACCCCAATAACAGCGACAACTACGCCTAGTAGTGTCATTTTGCCGCCCGTTGAAGCGACAAGTTCACCAAATTTACCTTGTAATATCGGCGTCATTAACGTACCAACAATTAAGGTAATGCCAATTGCAATACCTATTCCCATGGACATACCCAAATAGCGCATAGTCAGTCCATAGCCGACATTACCAATTCCCCACATTGCACCAAATAGAAAAACAGGAATTAATATATCTGAACTGAAACTACCATAATATCCCCAAAAATCAGGCAATAAACAGTAACTTATAGACCAAGGCAAAATAATCCATGAAAAAATACCCGCGATTGACCACATTGTTTCCCATGACCAATTTTTGACTTTTTTCAATGGTGCATAAAAGCAAGCGGCCGATGTAGCACCGACAAAGTGCCAAAAAATACCTAAAATAATTGAACTACCCATATATGTGTCCTTATATGTTTAGAATATAATTTAATATATTCTGAGCTAAACCTAACTAAGGTTTTAATGCTTCTTCAATTGGATTGACATCAAAGCGCTGTGCCAGCAGTCTAAATTGCTCGGTTGTAATAGTTTGTCGTTTACCACCCATTGATAAAACTTTAACTAATACTTCTGCTGATTTTTCTGCTGTATCAATAAGCCCAAAGGCTTCATCCAATGTAGGACCAGTACCGAAAACACCATGAAAAGCCCATAAAACCAATGTATGTTTTGCCATTTGTTGTGCTGTGGCATAACCAATTTCATCTTTGCCTGGCACCATCCAAGGCACAACACCTACTCCATCAGGAAAAACCACCAAGCATTCGGTGCTCATTTCCCATAGTAAACGGGTAATAACTGCGGTATCGAGTTCTAAAACATAAGTTAATGCAATTAAATTGGTTGCATGACAATGCATGATCACGCGATCTTTACCTTGACTTTTTTCCATTCGAACGATGTGAGACTGTAAGTGAGCGGCTAGCTCAGAAGTGGGTAAACCACCATTAATCAACCCCCACATAATATAGTAGCCCTTACCCTGCTCATCGATTTTGACAATAGCTAAGGTATCAGCGGGATCTAAAATGACATTTCGGAAAAATTTTCCAGAGCCTGTCACAATAAAGTATTGATTGGCTAACTTAGTCACATCTTGTGTTAATGATACGTGCCTTGGATTAGCATAAAAGTCATCTTGAAATGAAATGACATCGGTGTCTAATAATCGTAAGCTTACGTTACCGCCATTACGTTCATCCCAACCTTTTAACCACATGTCGTACGTTGCTTTGATCATGCCTTGCACAAACCAAGAAGATAGAATCTGTTGCATTGTTTTCACCTCATTATCGTTGAGTTAATACTTGTTGTTCATATTGACGAACTTCATCAAGCCAAGCACGTCCTACTGGCACGCCATTTTGTTGGCAATATTTATCCCAAACTGCTTGCCAAGGTAAGGATTTTTGTTCTTCGAGTAATGCTAGTCGGGAAGTAAAGTCTCGTTCACGTTCAAATTGTTTGAGTTGCGCTGTAGGTTCTAATAACGCTTTTAATAGGCATTTTTTCATGTTGCGTGTACCAATTACCCAAGCCGCGATACGGTTGATTGATGCATCAAAAAAGTCCAAGCCGATATGAACTCGATCAAATAAATTATTACGAATGATTTCACTGGCAATATTTTGGGTTTCATCATCGAAAAGTACGACGTGATCACTATCCCAACGTACAGGGCGGCTTACGTGCAGTAATAGGTGTTCAACAAATGGCATAACGGCAGAAATTTTGTCTGAAATGACTTCTGTTGGGTGGAAATGCCCCGCATCTAAACAGAGTGCAGTTTTACGTGATGTAGCATAAGCGAGATAAAATTCATTTGAACCAGCAGTATAAGATTCAAGTCCAATACCAAATAATTTACTTTCTACTGCATCAATATGATATTTAGGATCGATTTTTTCACTGATAATTTCATCCAACGATTCTAATAAACGTTGTCTTGGTGCAAATTTATCGACGGTAATATCTTTCATGCCATCAGGTAACCAAATGTTCATTACTGAGGGTGTACCTAACTCTTTACCAAAATATTCAGATACTTTACGACACGCTTTACCATGTTCAATCCAAAATTGGCGAATTTTTGCATCAACATGCGTTAACGTGCCTTCATTACTTAATGGGTGAGAAAAATAAGTTGGATTAAAATCTAAACCAATGTGCTGCTTTTTAGCCCAGCTTACCCAATTCGCAAAGTGTTCCGGTTTTACTTCATTACGATCAACTTTGTGATCAGCTTCTAAATATGATGCATGTAAATTTAATCGTTTTGGACCAGGGATTAAGCTAAACGCTTTATCTAAATCGGCTCTAAGTTCACTTGCATTGCGTGCTTTGCCCGGATAATTACCTGTCGCCTGTATACCGCCTGTTAACTCACCTTCTTGTGTTTCAAAACCTGCAACATCATCACCTTGCCAGCAATGGACTGAAATTGGTAATTTAGCCATTTTAGCTAAAGCTGCATCGGTATCTACCCCTATTTCGGCAAATCTTGCTTTAGCTCCTTGATAGGCATTTTCAACTGTACTCATTAGTAACTCCTTAATAAATTAGGTAAATTTTTTAATTAACTATTTTGTGGATAATAATATTGGGTATCAAAATTGTGCGAGATAATCTGTCTTAACGTCTTAACATCATCGATATCCCCTAACGAAATTAATTGGTATCCGACATTACCTAAGGCAGACGATTCAACAGGACCTGCGGTCACGTTGATATGACAAAGATCGGCACATAACTGATTGAGAAAAGTATTTTGGCAACCACCACCAACAATATGTAAGGTACTAATTGGTTGCTTGATAAGTAGGGATAATTCTGCAATTACATCACGATATAAAGTGGCTAAACTATCAAATATACAGCGCACTAATTGTGATAAACGTTCAGGCGCGTGCGCATATTTTTCACAGCAGACCTGTTTTATGGTTTCGGTCATGGACGCGGGATTTAAAAACCTGTCATCATTAGGATTAATCACATAAGTAAAGGGTTGTTCTTGCTTTGCTAATTCAATAATGTGACTAATGTTAATGATGTTATGCTCTATGCAAACACGCTGAAATAGCCATAAACCCATAATGTTTTTTAAGACGCGATAATGCCCATCTACCCCACCTTCATTGGTGATGTTAGCGTTTAGAGCTTGAACTTCGGTAAATGGATGATTTGACTCGATGCCCATTAATGACCAAGTCCCTGAACACAAATAAGCACTTTGTTTATCTGTTATGGGAGCGGCAATCACTGCACTAGCGGTATCGTGGCTGGCTATAGCAATAACTGGAATTTGTTCGCCATTCGGACTTTGCCAATAACCGACTTTATTACCGGGCATGGTAATATCGCCAAACCATTTCCGCGGCACACCTAAGTAATCGAGCAATTGCTGATCCCAATCACGTGTTGTCACATTAACCAGTTGTGTTGTTGTTGCATTGGTATATTCACGGTTTAACTTACCAGTCAATCGATAAATTAAATAATCCGGTATCATCACCCAATCCGTGACTTGTGATAACCAAGTTGGATTGTCCCTCATCATGGCTTTAAGTTGATAAAGGGTATTAAAGGTTAAAAATTGAATACCGGTTTTTTGGTAGATGTTTTCGATTCCAAGCTCTGATTGAACTTGTGACATAACATTATCGGTACGATGATCGCGGTAAGCATAAGTCGGGCCAACGACTTGTCCATGTTTATCAAGCAGTACATAATCCACGCCCCAAGTATCAATGCCGATACTATCGAGCTTTATACCTTGCTGAATAATTTTGTTTAAACCGGTAATGATTTCGTGCTCTAAATAATCAAGATCCCAACAAAAATTGGCATCTAGTGATTTAAAATCATTCTTAAATCGATGCACTTCTTTCAGGGTTAAATGTTGATTGTCCGCTTGATAACAAGACAACATTACCCGTCCACTTGAAGCACCTAAATCTATTGCGGCAATATATCTATCAGCCATTATCACTATCCCCATTATTGCTAATGGGTAGAGTGTAGATAACGTATAACATAAATACTTTCAATTGATTGCCATTGTATTAACCATATTGGCAAAATTTTAAAACTCAGTGTGATCTACCGCACAAATTATCGATTTATGTTGGTTTTATACATTCTTAATAATTATTGGTATAATGACGTGTTTATAAAAATAATTTGAGAGTAACCTATGTTTAATCAGTTAAAAGCAATTATTCAATATTTACTACCTAAACAGCTATTAACCCTAATATTTGGTTGGCTTGCTAATAAACATTTAGGGAAAGTGACAACATGGATGATTTTAGGCTTTAGTAAACTGTATAAAGTTGATTTAAGTGAAGCAAAAATTAGTGATGTAAAAGAATATAAAACTTTCAATGATTTTTTTGCTCGTGAGCTAAAAGACGATGCCCGTCCTATCGATTCAGCGGCTAATTCTATTGTCATGCCTGCCGATGGTGTGATAAGCCAATTTGGTGTCGTTCAAGATAATTTATTGTTACAAGCTAAAGGGCATTTTTATTCTTTAGAATCATTATTGGCATGCCATCCTGATATGATCAAGTTTTTTAAAGATGGCGCTTATGCTACAACTTACTTATCACCTCAAAATTACCATCGCTTTCATATGCCTTGTGATGGCATTTTACGTGAAATGATTTATGTGCCTGGTTCATTGTTCTCAGTCAGTAAAGCAACAACCGAAAGTATACCGAATATTTTTGCGCGTAATGAGCGCGTTATCTGTCTATTTGAAACCGAATTTGGACCGATGGCACAAATTTTAATCGGTGCAACGATTGTTGGTAGTATTGAAGTAGAATGGGAAGGCTGTATCACTCCTCCTCGCGAAGGTATTATGAAACGTTGGACCTATGCTGGCGAAGTGAAATTAACTAAAGGACAAGATATGGGCTGTTTTAAATTAGGCTCGACTGTCATTACCTTGTTTGCATCAAATGCTATTGCATTTGATAGTCATCTTAAAGTTGGTGACATAACGCGCGTTGGTCAAAAGCTAGCTGAAAGGATCTAACATTATGTGGATGCGTGGTTTTTGCTGTTGTGTATTATTGCTGTTATCTTCATTAACGTTTGCTGAACAAGCAATTTTAACTATTGATAATGAAGAAGAGCTATCACAAGTTGTGAATCAGTTAAGTGATAAAAACGATGAACTTCGTCAAAATATGGAGTTCCAAAAATCGCATTTAACCAGCATCATTAATGAACAAAATAACATTACCACGCAGATTTCACATGTACAAAATACGTTAGCGACACTGGCTGAACAAGGTGAATGGTTAAGTTTTTCAACCGCGCTTGGCGAAACCCTTCGCCAACAGCTACTACGTTTACCAGAAAAACCCAAGTCTCAACCGCTTGATGCCGAAATCGCCGAAGCAAAAGTCCAACAGCTTAATTACTCCAATACGCTAACCGCATTAGACAACTATCCAACTTTAAGTAGCCCACTTAATAGTGTAAAACTCGCTACACAGTACCGACGCTTGTTACGCGAACAAAGCGAATTACTTAAAACATTAATTTCGGGTACTGATACCACTATTTTAGAATTAACGAAATTAAAAATTTCAAATAAACAATTAACCAATGCAATTGACGAAGTCAATGACGCGGCACACCGCTATTTTTTCTGGGTGGCTGATGTTAACCCAATTTCACTTAAATTCCCGGTTAATTTGGCCAAAGATGTTGTGTATGTCATTTTTTCAATCGATACCTTAACTCAGCTATATAATGCCAGTTGTGAAGTATTAACAACACCTAAGCCATTATTTTTATTGATTTTAGCGATGCTATTTGTGGTTACCCACTTTAAAATGCGCACAAAATATTACGCATTTTTAAACAAATCCGCCTCACGCGTAGGTAAAGTAACGCAAGATAGTTATTCTTTAACATTAAAAGTAATTATCTATTCGCTAATTATGGCGCTGCCTGTACCTATTTTATGGGCTGTTTTTGGGTATGCGCTGCAAATTAACTGGGACTACCCTGTCGCAGTAGCGCTGGGTTATGGGGTAAATGCTGCTGCGCCTATTTTATGGGTCTTTATTATTACTGCACATTTTGCAGAACAAAATGGTCTATTTATTACCCATTTTGGCTGGTCCAAATCAAGTGTACGAGAAGCAATGAAATACTATCAACTTTCGGTTTGGGTAGTAATTCCGCTTGTTATGATTGTCATGAGTTTTGATCAGTTTAACAACCGCCAATTTGCAGCCACCATAGGACGAACAGCCTTCATTATTCTTTGCTTTGCTTTAGTATTTATGACTAAATCAATCCATCGAGCCGGCGTTCCTCTTTATATTGATAAAAAAGGATCTGGCGATAACTTATTAAGTCACATTCTTTGGTTTATTTTATTAAGTGCGCCTTGGTTAGCTATTATTGCGGCTTGTTTAGGTTATTTATCTACAGCACAAGTATTATTAGGTCGACTTGAAGCATCAGTTATTATCTGGTTTGGTTTATTAGTTATCTATTTTATGATTCGACGTTGGATGTGGATCCAAAAACGTCGTATTGAATTTGAACGAGACAAACAACGCCGATTAGAGCGCATGCAACGCGCGAAAGGACACGAAGAAGAGTTAACATCGGTGAATGAAGGTGTCGATGAACCAGTCATCAACTTAGATGTTATTAGTGCACAATCGTTACAATTAGTTAGATCGATTATTATGCTGATTGCTTTAATTAGTATGATATTGCTATGGTCTGAACTACATTCGGCATTTGCCTTCATGAATAATATAAAACTTTGGGGCACAAGCACCATTGTCAATGGCGTTGAAATCGAACAATATATTACCCTTGGCGCGGTATGTATTGCCATTTTAGTCATGACAATCACCGTGCAAGCCGTTAAAAACCTACCAGCATTACTCGAATTAGGAATTTTACAACATTTAGATTTAGCACCGGGCACCGGTTATGCTATCTCAACAATTTCTAAATATATTATTTTAATGATCGGTTGTATGATTGCATTTTCATTTATTGGGATTGATTGGTCAAAAATACAATGGCTTATTGCTGCATTAGGTGTTGGTTTAGGTTTTGGTCTACAAGAAATTTTTGCTAACTTTATTTCTGGCTTAATCATTTTATTTGAAAAACCGGTCAGAATCGGGGATACCGTCACTATTCGTGATTTAACCGGCAATATCACTAAAATTAACACGCGTGCAATTACAATTGTTGACTGGGACCGCAAAGAAATCGTCATGCCGAATAAAGCTTTTATCACTGAGCAATTAGTTAACTGGTCGTTATCAGACTCCATTACCCGTATTGTGTTAACTATCCCTGCAACTATTGATGCTGATAGTGATTTGGTAATAAACCTATTACAACAAGCCTGTATGGAATGTGAATATGTGTTAAACGATCCCGAACCACAAGTCTTTTTAGTCGATATTCAAGAAGGAATACAATTATTTGAACTGCGTGTGTTTGCAGCCGAAATGGGGCATCGAATGCTTTTACGAACAGCAATTCATAAATTAATCTTAGAAGCTTATCGTCAGCATGATTTAAAATTACCATTTCCACCATTACAAACCAATTTGGAAGCGCTTGGTCGTAAAAGTGGACGCCGTAGCTACACAGTTGGCACGCTTTAACCGAAAAGCGTTTCTAACCAAGGTACACCAAATGCACCTGGCGCTAATAACACAAATGCCCAAATTGGCGCAGAAGAGATATTGGCTAGATTAAACTTAGTTGCAGGCATATGCATTGTGCCAGCAATTAACGGTACTATTGCTCGAAATGGTCCAAAAAATCGACCAACAAAAACCCCTAAAGCGCCATAGCGTTGAAAAAATTGTTCAGAACGATAAACCAATTTTGGGTACTTACTTAATGGCCAAGAAGAGATTACTTGTTTGTGATAATGCTTACCTAACCAATAAGAGAGCCAATCACCAATCACAGCACCTAGCGATGCAGCAATCAATACCGGAATAAATGAGATAACACCAGTACCAATTAAAGCGCCTGCCCCCAATAAAATTGCTGTTGCTGGCACAATCAATGAAATAATGGCTAAAGATTCACCAAATGCCAATAAAAAAATAATTGGCAATGCCCATATTTGATGAGCTTGAATAAACTGCATTATTGCATAGGTAAATTCATGTATTGACATAATTGTATTAGGTAAATTATTAATTGATTAGATTCATGCATTTTACCATAATAATATAAGTTTAAGATTGTGTTAATCATGTATTGGCAGAATCTTATTACGTAGCTCAATTGCTTTACTGATTATTCACATTAGCAATGTAAATCTAAAGCAATGCTCAAAAATAAACAGCCAGAGACCAGCCATGACTAACGGTATTAACACAGTATTAGTAACAAAATTTAGCAATAGCACGCTAAACGATCCTCAATTTGATACGATTGCCATAGAAAAACCTATTGCATTAATTTATAACGGTATTTCTCATGTAGTTATGATGGCGACGCCGAAAGATCTTGAGTATTTTGCGTTTGGTTTTTCGTTAACTGAAAATATTATTGAATCGGTTAATGACATTTATGGGATTGATATTATCGACTCATTAAAAGGGATAGAAGTTCATATTGAATTATCTTCCAGACGCTTCAATCAATTAAAAGAAAAACGTCGTAATTTAACCGGCCGTACTGGTTGTGGTATCTGTGGAACAGAGCAACTTGAACAGGTATGCTCAATTATTCCAACGTTGCCATCCAATGACAAAATTCAGTTATCAGATTTTGCGCATTCACTAGTCTATCTAAACCAAGTGCAACAAGTTGGGGCGAAAACAGGCTGCACCCATGCAGCAGTTTGGCTTGATTTACATGGTAATTTTATTGCAGGTTTTGAGGATATCGGTAGACATGTAGCATTAGATAAACTACTAGGTTATCGCGCTAAATACCTCGCACAAAATAAAACAGATATAAAAGGCATAATATTAGTCTCAAGTCGAGCTAGTTATGAAATGGTACAAAAAGCAGCTATCTGTGGCATCGAAATTCTCTGTGCGGTTTCAGCAGCTACATCGATGGCAGTTGATCAAGCCAAAACAAGTAACCTGACTTTGATTGGATTTTTTAGAGGTGATAAAGGAGTGATCTATACCGATAGCAATCGGATCATCGAGTAATAATAATTCTATAAGATAAACACGGTTGTCAAATTGAAACTTAATGTATCATAAGTAATCTTTATATTTTAATTTTTTAAAT
>NZ_LZGO01000042.1:0-3805 GCF_001690235.1 Gilliamella sp. wkB292 | reverse complement strand
AATATTTTTTATTTATTTATTTTATAATTAATTGATATTTATCTAATTTTTTTAATAAAAAAATATGATGACTAATAAAAACGATAAAATAATTTATAGGATAATATTGATAATAGTTATCATTTTCACTATATTACTACCCTCTATACTGAGACACAGGGAGTGTTAAATGTTAAAAAAAATTATGACAAAAATAAGTGCGTTACTATTCATCTTTGTTTTCAATAGTTTGATAAATCATAGCTTTGCTAATGAAAGAATCGTTATTGCAGGGGCAAGCTTAACTGAAATTGTTTATGCCCTAGGTGCTGGTGAGCAAGTTGTTGGAATTGATAAAACAAGTACCTACCCTGAATCAGTAAAAAATCTACCTCAAATTGGTTATTGGAAATTATTAAATATTGAAGGAATTTTATCATTACATCCCTCTCTTTTTATCGCATTTAAAGATATTGAACCTGATAATATTTTTGCTCAAGTTGCCAATGCTAAGGTAAGTGTATTGGCGTTAAACCGAATACCTGGTACTGTTGATTTACTATATGAAAATATTGATAAAATCGCTGATAAATTAAATAAAAAAACTCAAGGACAGCAATTAATCAATAGAATTAAAACCAATCTTTCACAAATCCAAAAAGATATTTCTAATCATCATGAAAAAACAAAAGTGCTTTTCTTAATGAGCATGGCGGGAACCAATTCAGTTGCGGGTAAAAATACGACAGCGGATGCGTTAATCACTATTGCTGGTGGTGAAAATTTAGCCACACATACAAGTTATAAAAGTTATACCCCTGAATCGCTAATTGTTATGAATCCTCAGGTTATTGTATTTAATACTCACTCTATTGAACAGTTAGGCGGTTTAGACAAAATCAATACTATTCCGGGTATTACAGAAACAGATGCTTACAAAAACCACCGTATTACTGTTATTGATGATCAATATCTTTTTGGGATAGGACCCAGAGTTGATGAGATTACAAAAATTTTATACCAAAGCTTTTATCCAAAATGAAGTTCATACTGATTTTTATATAAATTATTAATAATGTTTTGACCATAAATTAGAAGCAATTGAAGTGAATCATTTTATTTAATGTACTAAGTCTAAAAGGATTACAATGTTCAATTTTACAAATTTAAAAAAAACCAGCACGCTGGCTTTGGGGCTGACTTTTGCAGTCCCAAGTATCGCCGCTGAAAAACATGATGACGATAAAATTAATGACACAATGACTGTCACCGCTCATGAAGCATTCAAAAAACCCGGCACAAATACTGAAATTTCTGAACAAGATATTAGACGTGATGGCGGAACAAATTTTGGTACCATTATGCGTTATCAACCCCTGATTTCGGCTTCAGGCACTATTTCTGGTTCAGGAAGTGGTAAAAGTAGTTGGGATAGAGGTGGATTTACCGGTTATAACATCCGCGGTTTAGATGCAAACCGCGTATCAATTGATATTGATGGAATGCCTTTACCCATTGCACAAGGACGCGTAAATTCAGTAGGCCGAGCTGGTTTTGGTTCTTATGGTATCGGGCGTGATTATATTGATACTTATATGTACAATAAGGTCGATATTCAATCTGGTGCAACCTCGGTTGGCAATCCTAATAATGCTTTGGGGGGATCAGTTTCATTCCAAACCAAAACAGCAAGTTACTACTTATACCCAGGTAAAACAAGTTATTTTGGTTTCCAAAATAACTACGATTCAGCAGATCATAGTTATCATCAAGGGCTAACTATGGCGGGTGGTGATGATTATCTTAATGGTATATTAGTTTTGAGTCGTCGTGATGGGCAACAAACAAGAAATCATGGGGATTCTATTAGCAGTTATCCTGAAAATTGGCACTCCAATTCCATTTTAGCCGGTTTTGGCTGGCAAATGACCGATGAGCATTTATTAAATACAACCATCGACTTTAACAGTAAAACCAAAAATTCCCATTATGATACATGGGACAGGTACGGTAAAAAGATAGAATCTTTTGATCACCAAAGAAGTAAAAATAATCGCTTCAATTTATCTATCAAAGATCAGTGGCGCCCAACCGACCTTAGCTGGATCGATATATTAACGACTCAATTAAGTTATCAACGTACTAATGTTTATGATGATACTGATCTACGCCACAAAACTAAAGGCAACTTTAATACTCAAACCAACTATAACACTAAGACTTATAACTTTATTACAACGTTATTAAAAAGTTACGAAAATCAGAAAATTAGTGCTGGTTTAAATGCTAAATGGAGTGAAGACGAATCACCGTTTTATACTTCTGCTAAATCTGAAAATAGTAATCTCTTTCCTGATGGTGACTATACTAAACCTCAAGCCGATAGCCGTTCTTATCAAATAGGTGGATTTGTTGAAGACCGTATTAGCTTTAACTATAACGAAACAAATAACTACTATTTGGTTCCGGGTGTTAGGGCTATATACCAAAATACTAAGCCGCGTAATTTGGATAATATGTCTGTGACTGGTATCAACTCATCTAATTTGAGCAAACAATACAGTGATAATAGCGATTTCCAAATTTTACCGTCACTTGCATTGATGTACGATATTAATCCTGATTTTACTGCCTACTTACAATATAAACGTAGTGCGCAAATGCCGAATCAAAATCAATTATACGGTTCTTATTTAGCTCATAGTAAGATGTATGTTTTGGTTGGTGACTCTAACCTAAAAACCGAAACAAGTAATAACTTTGAATTAGGTTTAAAAGGACATCCTGTTTCAGGAATAACGTTATCATCAGCCGTTTTCTATAATCGCTATAAAAATTTTATAGCTTATACTCGTTATAAAAAAGATTTTGTTGGCACGGGTAATCGTATCGTATACCAAGCCGAAAACCGCGATAAAGCTTATATTTATGGTGCTGAACTAAGTAGTGAATTTAATTTTGGTACTTGGTCTAATGCGGTTAATGGTCTAAGTGCTAGATTTGCAATCGGTTATAACCAAGGTAAATCAAAATCCAATTATTTAGGCGATAAAAATGTCGAAATGGACTCTATTGCACCATTAAAAAGTGTAATTGGTTTAGCTTGGGATGATCCAAATAAATTTTATGGGGTTGCCATTACAACAACGCTACAAAAAGGGAAAAAAGCGGAATCGACTAATCGTGAATCGTATGGAAATGATGGTAAACCAATCACTGACTCAACAGACGAGTATTTTAGAGTACCTGGTCACGGCATTATCGATCTTACCGGTTATGTTAACATAAGCAAGAATGTTAAATTAAGCGGCGGTATTTATAATCTTACCAATCAAAAATATTGGGATTACTTAAGTAATAATAAGCTATATAGTACCTCTGATCATAAATATCTTGATATGTTTACAGCACCAGGGAGAACTTTCCAATTAGGTTTAGATATTGATTTTTAATCGCAACAATATTTACTATCAAAGTCAGGTCGAACCTGACTTTGTTTAATTTTACAGTAATACATTTAAAATTATCCACAATGCAAATGTATAAAAACTGAAAATACATGATTTACAAATGTCGATAAAAATTGTTAATGGCTCTAAAAAGCCTATAACTGGTCAATTTATAAACAATTATGTAGATTTTTATTCTATGTGCTAAAAAATAAATCACACAACAGATTTTACACATAGAAGATAAACTTTTTATTATTATAAAGGCGAAGTAACAACAAAATAATAAGCGAATTAACTTACAAAGGTTTGAGTAAAGAGTCATTATGAAACGATTTGATTGCAGTTAAAATGATTGGTTATAAAGGTTATATAAA
>NZ_LZGO01000041.1:0-7116 GCF_001690235.1 Gilliamella sp. wkB292 | reverse complement strand
TGTCGTTGGGGATATATTATTATATGTTTCTTTATGGTCTCCCTCGCATTCATAAACGGTAATACAGCCTGAAAGTAATAAAGTTGAAATTAATATCATGATAAACTTCATTGCAATTACCTATAATAAAAAGCGCAGCTAGTAATTAAATTACACATTCCGAAAGTAATAATTAATAAGTAATATTTCATGGTTATATTCTCTTTTTGTTGCAAGGAAAATTATTAAAATTGTTTTAAATCAATTTGATGTTTTTATTAAGTCACTCATTAATAAATAATAAGGATATAACCAGACAAACATCTTATTTTAAATAAAAGCTGTTTGTATGATTAGATTCTTATTTTAGATTTGATTGATTCTTTGAGTATTAACTTTAAATTGATATAGATGTTTGAATTTTAGTTATCCTAATTAAAGTATTTTTTATTTACGGTTAAAAAAACTATTTTTCATTAATTTAGTTGATTAAAAAAACATGTTTTACATTCACGATGTTCTTACGCCTTACTTGTCCAATAGTTATCAGGAATATGCAATTAACAAGGCGACCAATCCCATAAAGATTAATATTAGATTGGCAAAGTAGATAAATCGGATTTCGTGTTTAGTTAATTGATAATCTTTGTCAAATCTGTTTTTGGTTTTAATATTAATAAAATCTCTATTAATCATGATATTTCCTTAAAAAAGACCCCAACATGTTGGGGCGAAGGATGTGGTCTGTTCGCAGTCTTTCCCGCTGTCCTTTTCCTAACAACAGTGTGCGTGAGTGCTGATAGGATGAGATATGGCAGTATTAATTGTGTTATGTGCAATTAACACTGCCATCAGCCGCAGTTTACCGTCATGCCTGTGACATGTATCAAAACCGCAGTATGTTCATATGCCCCTGCTAGCTACTTGAATCTTGTTAACGCATTAAATAACTCGTAGTCTTGTTTAATGACACTGTTAACTTGATTGGTTTTGATGTGGCAATGATAATATATGTTATCATTGGTGTCAATAATTAAAGTTATTAATTTGTGTTTTTTGGTTATTGTTTGTTATCACTAAAGGCAACGTTACATTATTGAGGTGAAACGGTCTCAGCCCAATAACGGGCTGGTGTGGAGGGGGGTAAACTGTGTTATCAATTGTTATCATTCCAACCTGTGCTGGTTGATTGATATGGTGTGTTTTTGTCTGATTATCGGGCTCTTAGTTAAGAATGGATGATTGCCACCAGACTCGTCCTAAAATAGTAATCTCATCTTGTGAAATGATTTCGTCCTCATAACCTGGATTATAACTTCTGATTTTGATTTGATTACCGGGTAGTTTTTCTAAAATTTTGATTCGGAGTAACCCGTCATGATTAATCGCATAAATTTTACCATCACGAATACTGGTATCGGCCTGGTCAATAGCAACCGTGGCACCATCCTGAAAAACAGGCTCCATACTGTCACCATAAACTGTTAAGCAAACTGCACAATCTTTATCAATGCCATAGCGGCGCATGGTTGAACGAGACAGTCTCAATTTGTAACCATTATAATCTTCAATATCATCTGCAAATCCATCACCGGCAGATAGCCGTACATCCTTATAAAATGGCACTTCAACCTCATCATTATCAAGTGGTGTTTTACTATCCCAGTCATCGATAGTTCCCAGTATTTTTGCATTGGCTTGGTTTTTGCCCACGTCAGGTTTCCCGACGCCTTGGGTAAGCCATAACAGGTCAACATTTAAGGCTGTTGCAATTTCAACAATTTTGCGTGACGTGCTCGATTTACCTGAAACCAGTTTTTGAATGGCGGGTTGGCTAATTTTGACTTTCTCGGCTAATTGGTGCTGAGACAAGCCGGATGCTTGTAATGCCCAATTTATTCTATCGGTAAAAGTGGTCATAGTATTACCTCGTGGTTATCGACCGGGTCAGTATATAACCCAAGTTATCAAATATCAATGATTAATAGCGATAATGATAATTGCTTTAAACGATAATATAGGTTATCATTATTAATAATTAAAATTATCATGCTCAAATTGAGCAATAATAACAATAACTTTAACGATAAAACGCCCAATCAATTGAGTACTTTTGATGATTTTAATTTAATGGGTAGTGTAATGCATTTGATTATCTGGGGCGTTAGCGGTTTGTACTAATGATATTTTACTCTTTACTGAGTTATCACGGATGTAGTCCTAAGCTCACTACACTACGAAGGTTTATAAGAAGGGCATGAACTTGTTTAGTTTCGATGTTTTTTCTAAGTAATAAGTAATAAGTAATAAGTAATAAGCAGTAAGTAGTTGTCAGGACAGTGTAACGCATAGCCCTGATAATTTTAGGCTCATTAGTTTGTTTTAACTCAGCATAAAGAATAACACAAGTTACCCATTAATATTTTGAACCCAGTATCAGCATAAAAAATAGTGGAATAAAGAAGAGGTCACAATGAAAGAGACGAAAGATATTTTAACGGCATGGCGAAATACCCGCATTGTTAAGCGTATAGGAACAGAATATCCATCACAATCATCGGTTGTTGCTGGAGCGGCTCGAGATTTTGATTATCGCCAATATTTGACAGAGCAAGAAGCAGAGGTTGTTGATAATGCTGTTTTGAGTTTGAAAGAATATAATCCGGTGCAATGGACGGTGTTGGTGGCGTATTACTTAAAGAATGTGTCTTGTAATGCACAAGCGAAAGCGATAGGTAAAAGGCCTCACGACATTATCAATATTTTGAATCAGGCGCAAAGTTTTGTGGGAGGGAATATTTATCCATTTTTCAATAAAAGTAGTAAAAATGTTAAACATTGCAGTGAAAATGCTTGACATTGCGCAAATAAGCATATATAATTAGTCCATAATTAAAATTTAAACGCATAAAAAAGCCCGCTAGCAATAGACGGGCTTTTTTGTTATGTGAAATATATTGCAACATATTGTATTAGCTAATTAAATTATTTTTGAATTTGAGTAGCTCAAAATAGGGTAATGCAAATATTTAGAGATTGATTAGATAAATAATCAATAACATATTAAATTTTATTCGATAGTGTATTTATTCCCTTAAATGATACCAAACATCTTAATTCATCAAGAAAACAAGATAATCTTTTGCGTATCAATCTTATTATTTACCTTTTATCGATTTCTACTTGCACAACAATGGCAATGATTTTGATGTAAATTAGTTTAATAAACATTATAAAAATGTTTGTTGTTGAATATTTTATAATTTTATCAATTAGTTATATTAATTACTATTCAAAAAGGAGGCGGCAACTATTTTTGATATTGCATGATTAGAAAATAGTAAAATATTAGGGATATTAGGTTCAATCCTTTATTATTCATTGAAATTAAATAACTTGTCTAATAATGACAAGATAAAGATTAAGAAATTCATAGTATTATGCGTTATTTCTAATACATGTTATTTTTCAATAAAACTAACCTATCAAATTGTTTTTATTCATTATCTTTCCTATTTTAAATAAACAAAATCAGCGGTTAAATTGAATGACCGTTGTTAACTTATATAAAGATTTATTATGCCTATAAAAGATCCTAACAACATTAATTGGTATGTTGTTATTTATTTAATGATTGTCACCTTATTGGGTTCATTAGCCAGTTATTGCTATCACGTGCTCAATGGCAACAAATTCAATGTCTGGGTGTTATTTGCACAAATATTTATCTCAATATTTGCCGGTATATTGGTTGTACTGGGTGCAAGTTATTTCAACTGGGAATTTGAATTAGCAGGAGGCGTAGCTGGTCTAGCTGGTTGGTCTGGTGCAACCCTAATAAAAATACTCGAAGAAAAATTGTTAAAAAAAGCTAAAGGAGAATAACCGTGAAACTTACCACAAACTTTAAATTAGAAGAATTTACCAATTCTCTATTAGCCAGTAGATTAAAAATAGATAATAGCGTGCCTACAGAGCTGATGCCTAATATTAAATTAACCGCTGCAAAGTTAGAATTAGTTAGGCAAGCTTTAGGAAAGCCCATTATTATCACTTCTGGTTATCGTTGCCCAGCGCTAAATGCGCGTGTTGGTGGAGTCGCAACCAGTGCCCACACGCTAGGATTAGCCGTCGATTTTCATTCGTCTTTTGGTACACCTAAAGAAATTTGTCAACGATTAATCGATGCAAGAGTTGAATTTGATAAGCTTATTCAAGAACATAATCAATGGGTACACATAGGTTTTAGTCCTACATCTAACCGTCAACAGGTATTAACCGCGATAAAAAACAGTGGGAAAACAACATATGTTAATGGGTTAATCTAGTTACTACTCTTACTTTAACCTTATCAATTTTGCTCAGTGCTTAAATGAATTTTGTTAACAATAGATGTTGATTATGTCTAGTAGCTACAAAATTTTTTGAATGGAATCAATTAGTTTATTAATCAAGGGAAAGATAAGCCTGATACGCTGGTAAAACAAATAAGTATCAATATTTTACAAGACATCGTCTTTTCCCCCTTCGAATAACTCATCTCAACTTTCTGAATTAGAAAATCATCAGACAAATTTTAGTCGACAATTTGAGATCAATTGGCACGTATCATCTGATACTACAGAAGTAGAATTCGTTGATAGAGAAAATGTCAATTACATTGATTCTACTAACACTTCAAAACACTGCTTGGCATAAATAAAAATATGTCTTGTAATGTACAATCCATTTATATCACTAATCACAGCTAAAATATTGTTTGATTAGAGTTTGGTAATGTAAGACATACACCAAACAGAACGATCAAAAAAGCTATATTGAAAGCATAGACTTATTTTAATAATCAGCTTAGTAAAGATGTGAAAAATTGATTTCAGCTATTTCGGCACAGCTTGAATCATATCTTTAAATAGTTGTAAAACAGGTACAATTATCCATACTTTGATGAAAATATTACTATTCAACAGCATCGATAATGCTTATTTAAGATCAACTTTATTACTAGCGATCACAACCTGTTTCGATTTGGATAGTGAATCAAGAGTTTATAAATAAGTATTGTGGTACCAATCAATACTGGCAAATCAGATGCTTTACGTATATGTGATGCAATTATTGCTCACTTTCCACTTAATTTAGAATTAAAAATAGGCAATTTTGCGCTTTATATTAATTCTTTACCAAGTGCTTATCCTGCTATAACGGATAAAACCACTTACACTATTCCCGTCAGTATGAATCATCTTGCTGACACTTTAATGTAATAAAATAAAGGAGTTAACACATGGGTTTTGCTTTACCTAATGGTGCACGAGTTTACGTGCAAAAATCAAAAGATGCTAAGCTTGATTTTAATATGATTACTAACGATAAAGAGGCTGTCGTGACATTAAAAGCAGGGCATGGACTTAATGTTGATGACGAAGTTGTTATTGCTTCGTCTTGGAATAAACTAAATAATGTTGTGGCACGAATTGTACGTGTTAATAATACTGATGTCACTTTAGGTAATATTAACACAAGTAATGTTAATGTATTCCCTGCTAATGAAGGCTTTGGTAGTCTTACTAAAATTACCGATTGGGAACGATTGCCACAAATTAAAGAAGTAGCCAGTGAGGGTGGTGAACAACAATTTGTACAAATTCAATTTTTAGAAGATGAAACAGAACGTCAATTACCGACAATAAAATCAGCTAAAACCAAAACTTTTACCATTGCTCATGATAGCTCATTACCGATTTATCCTTTACTACAAAGCTTAGATCAAACCAATGAAGTTGTGGCTATGAAAATGTATGTACCAAAAGCGAATGAAACACGTTATGACGCGGTGCGGGTTTCATTTGATCCAACACCAGAAACCACAATTAACGAAGTTGAAACAGTAAAAATTAGTACCACTGTTGAATCACCCGCTATTACATTTTATAAAGATAAATAAGGTGAATGGTCAATGGCAAAATTTAAATTAATTGCAGATCCCACTTTTAAATGCAAAGTGTTAATTGCTCGGCCTGGCCAAGAAGACGGATCAGTTGAGTTTACTTTCAAACATTATCCAGTCAATGAGCTTGCTAAATTTGAAGATGAACTGAAAAATAATGGTATTATTGATTTTATCATGAAAATTGTAGCAGGTTGGAGTTTAAATGATGAATTTAATCAAGATAATATGCAAATTTTATTAAATAACTATCCATCTGCTTCACAAGCAATTACAACAACTTACTATAAAGAATTATTTGGTCAACGCGAAAAAAACTAATTGAGCTTGTCACTGCGTTATATACGCCTGAACCTTCTCAAGATGAATTAGCTGCTTTTGGTTTGTCTGAGGATGATTATGATGGCGAATTTATAGAGATATGGCAGGATAATTTAGATTCATTTCGATTATTTAAAGCCATGTCAACGCAATGGCGTACAAGCATGAGTGGACTAATCGGGCTTGATTATAATTGCTTTCCTTGGGTGATGAAAGTGAATAATATTTTAGAAAGCGAAACGATTTTTCACGATATACAGCTAATGGAAAGCCAAGCCTTAAAAATAATTCATAAAACCAAATAACCGACGAAAGTCGGTTATCTAACACTTATCATTTTTTAATCTAAATAAGATAAGCGATAAGTAACATCTATTTATTCATAAATGAGCAATGGAAAAACGAGTCGAAACGGATTTATTACCAATAAAAAATAGCATAATAGATTAATTTATTGATATTAAAAAAATAAAGATTGTGATGACAAAATTGAAATAATCATCTTAAAACAGCCTAGTAGCGGTGCGCAAACAAAAGTTATTGATTAATTTGCAATTTGTAAAATTGCAATAAACAATCAAATCTAAATTACAAATAGCAAAGTAAGCATACATAATAAAGCCATTAATGAATCAATCCAATTATTAGATTTATAGAAAATTAAGTTAGTTAAGGAAATAGAGATGAACAGAAATATTATTATTGCCGAATCAGATTTTGATAAGTTATATGCAAAATTAAGTCATATCACCGCTATATCTGAGTTATTAATTAGTGATATGGGCAATTCGCATTGGGCCGATGAGACTGTGCTAAATAGCATTTCAGCGATTTCAACCATATCAAATGAAATGCAAGATATAATAACC